>JBJTSS010000360.1:0-7873 GCA_046079785.1 Bacteroidota bacterium | reverse complement strand
CCAAGCGTTGGCGGTGGCCGATGCCCTCAAAGCGGGTCGCATGTTTCAAACCCAAGGCACCCAACTGAATCTTTTGGGCTTGGTGGAAAACATGGCGTGGTTCAGTCCTTCGGATCGTCAGGAGCATCGCTATTTTCCCTTTGGTCAGGAAGGAACCCGGTTCTTGGCCGAGCAACTGGGCTTGGATATCTTAGCATCGATGCCTTTGGTGGAGGAGGGAGGCCAGGGCCCTTCGGTCGTGGGTCGTCCGGTATCCCAAGCCTATTTGGCTTTGGCGGGTGAAGTATCCCGCCGTATAGCGATGCATCATCAGGCAATGGCCAACAACCCAGACGCAACCCAATGAACCCCACCGTCCCCACCGTCCCCACCTTGTTTGATCGGGTCCAAGCGGCGTTGGACACAATTCGCCCTTATTTGGCGGGTGATGGAGGGGATGTTGAGTTGCTGGAGGTCAACGAGGCAGGCGAAGTGCGGCTACGCCTTTTGGGCCATTGCGAACAATGCAATATTCGTCATTTGACCTTGAGCAACGGCATCGAGAAAGTCATCCGACAATCATTGCCCGAAATAACCCGTATAGAAACCATACCCACATCGTGCGTTCACCCCTGACTTACCAACGATTACTGGACCTGATCCAGCAGCGCCAAAGCATGCTATGCGTTGGCTTGGACACCGACCTGGAGCGGATTCCGGCCTGTCTCCGTCATGAGCCCGATCCGGTGTTGGCTTTTCATCGAGCCATCGTGGAGGCGACGGCCGATCTCTGTATAGCGTACAAACCCAACTTGGCCTTCTTTGAGGCAATGGGCCCGGCCGGCATGGATTGTTTTGCGCGGACGGTCGAGTGCCTTCCCAAGGACACCTTGTGCATCGCCGATGCCAAGCGTGGGGATATCGGCAATACCGCGGATCGGTATGCCCAAGCCTTTTGGGAGGTTTACGGGGTCGATGCCGTAACACTGCATGCCTACATGGGCCGGGATTCGGTTCAGCCTTTTTTGGGTAAACCGGGTAAATGGGCGGTTGTTTTGGGATTGACCAGCAATCCCGGTGCCGCCGATTTTCAGGCCCTTACTGCGGACGATGGTCGGCCTTTTTATCGTCACATGGTGGATGCGGCCTTGTCATGGGGCAGCCACGAAGACACCATGGTGGTGGTAGGGGCAACCCGCCCGGAGGCCTTGGCCACATTGCGCGCTGATTACCCGCAACATTTCTTTTTGGTTCCCGGTATTGGAGCCCAAGGGGGAGACTTGGAGGCGGTCATACGGGCGGGTTGTACAAACCATAACAACCTTATCATCAATGCATCGCGTAGCATTCTCTACGCTTCGTCCGGATCGGATTTTGCCGAAAAGGCCCGGGAAGCGGCCTTGGATTTGCGCAAAAAAATGGCCGACCTGATGGCAGGTCGGCCTTGAAGATTTTGGGAGGTTTGCCGGCAGCCCTGCCCGCTAAACCCAAGAAGGATTAGATTCGGTTGCTGTTGAGAACACGCAGTGGTTTCCCGCTGTTATTGGTTTCGAAGATGACGGCAATCGCTTGTACGTTGTTCAAATTGACGGCGGGGGTTACGCTCGGGGCAACATAACCAAATTTAATTTCGTAGGTTTTGCCCTGGGGGATGGCGGTGTTGTTGCTCTCCAATTGCTCACCCCAAACTCCGGTAACGGCGGTGGATGGGATGGCGGTGGCTCCACCACGAAAAACCATTTTGTGTTTGAAGTTGGGATCGCTTTGGCCGGCTTGGCTTAGAGCAATGTTGTTTTCGACCAAAAAGACCGCCAAAGAATAATTGCCGGCTGGAACAGCCTGGAAAAATTCAGCTTTGGTATCAACGTAGATGGAATCACCCACTTTGGTGCGGCGTAGGGCTACACCGGCCTTGACGTTGGCAGGCACGGTGGCCACAATGGTGTTGATGGCCGAGGTCCATGCGGAGGAGCTTTGGAGAAAATCAGCTCCGGCAACATAGGCAGGGATACCGGATACACCGTATTGGCTGGCCATGGTGCTGCCTTCTGGGATGGTGAAGGGGTCGTTAAGGCCCACCTTGATACCGCTGAATTTGGCACCGTGGGTGGTGCTCAAGTTATAGAGCGCTGGGATGCCGTTGGCACCGCAAGGCCCACACCAATTGCCGCTAAAATTGATTGCAAAGGCGTTTTGAACACGGGAAACAACCAGAGTGGAACCACCGCCGGTACCGCCACCGCCGGTACCACCGCCTCCTTGTCCGTTGGAGCCGGGACCGTAAGGGATCCAGGAATCATTCTTTTTGCAGGAAACGGCCAATGCAAGGCCGAGGAGAGCGATCCAAACTTTGTTCATGGTCTTTTGGATTAAAGGATTGGGTAGGATTAAAGGCTAAAGTTAAAGGTTAGAGGAATTTTTTCCACATTGGCAGGACATTTTAATCTCTGCTTAAAAGCAAGCGCAAATAGAAAAGGGGATTGCGCAGACGGCTGCGCAGGCTGATATCGTCAAACATGGAAGAGATTAGGTTCCTGAGTTCGCGGTTTTTGGCAGCTTTGCCGACCACAAAGTCAAATAGGCGAGGGTAATTGGTGAGTTGCTGCAGGGTTTTGCCGATTTGAAGCTCGCCCCCCAAGTCCTTGTACACCCGTTGGTCGTAGGAACGCATCCATTGAGCGTCCCTTCTGCCGTTTTGGAGGCTAAGGGCCAGGTGTTCTGCCGCATGGTAGCCCGCTTTCATGGCATTGCCTATCCCTTCGCCCGTGAAGGGGTCGATCAAAGAGCCCGAATCGCCGACCAAAACAAAGCCTTGCCCTGACAGCGGAAAGCGCTTGCTGCCCAAGGGCAGGCCCCAGCCTTGCAAGGGGGTTAGGGCTTCGGCACTGGCAAAACGCTCCCTTAGGGCTGGGATTTCGCGGATAGCTTTTTCGAAAGCGGTTTTGAGGTTCACCTTGCGTTGGGCAATGCGATGGGAAGCCATCCCGATTCCCACATTGAAGCGACCGTTGCTCATCGGAAAAATCCAGAGGTAGCCCGGCAAAATATCCTTGAGGAAGTGTAGCTCGATATAGTTCTCGGGATGGCAACCGGTGATCCCGGTATAATAAGCACGGAGGGCTGCGCAATAGTGGTTTTTGTCTTTGGTATAGCCGGCCCATTCCTTGGCCACCAAGGAACGTTCCCCTTCGCATCCTACGATGTAGCGGGCGCGGATGGTCTTGCGCTCTCCGCCGTAATCCACGTTCACAGCGTGCTCTTCATCGGGTCTTACCGCGAGATGATCGGGGTGGGTGGCATCGTCTTCGATCGAACCGACTAACGAAACCAGTTTGCAGGAGGTGCGCAAGCGGTCCGGGTGGATTTTGGAAACCAAAAAAGCGTCAAAATCCAGGCGCGGGCTGATAAAACCGGCGGCGGTCAAGCGGTCGGCTACCTTGGTTCGAAAGGGTATCGAAAGCTCGGTTCCGTTGGGTGCGACAAAAGTGATGCCAAAGCATGGCAGAAATTCTTGGGAAAGGCTCTCCATTTCGGTAACCAGACCGGGATCCAAACGTGCCAACACATCAATGACTTTGCCGCTGAGCGCATCCCCGCATATTTTGTCCCGGGGGAATTCGCTTTGGTCAATCACCAGGTGGTCAATGCCTTTTTGTTCCAAAAACAACGAGGTGGTGGCTCCGGCAGGACCGGCACCCACCACCAGAACATCGGTGCGAAGAGGCAGTGTTTTCATGGTTGACCCTCCTATGAGAATCTTAATTCATAACAAAAGAAAACTGGGCCGCCTGAACAACGGTTAAGTCGTTGTTACGATTCTGGTGAACGACCGCCAGCCATTTGCAATCGCTCCAAATGGGCAGAGGTTGTAAATTCCCAAGGTTGTGTTTGAATTCAATTTCCATGACCCTGCCAGCGCGATAATCCGGGGCATTCAGGACCATGCCGTTGACCGGCGTAATCAAGCGACGGACCACATGGCGATGAACGTAGTTGGAGTCGATACCTCCACCGTCCAGTTGCCAATCGGGCATGTTGTTTTGGAGCAAATAAAGGGTAAGGTTCAAGGGGGTCAAAACGGGTCCAGGGTTGACCGGGGCGGCAAAGCGCAAACGTAGTCGGCCTTCTGTTCGGTTGTTGCTCGCAGAATACCCGGAGGCCGTCATTTCGATGCGGAGTGCAGCGCTATCGCTCACGATGGCCGCAACATGGCTGGACCATTTTTGGTCCGAGAGCAGCAGGAGATTTTCGCCAGCAAAGCGTGTGCGGTTGACGGAGCCCGCCGGGTAACCTAAAGTTCCGCCCAACAGCAATTCCATAGCCGGACCTTCGGGGAGTCGCAAATCCAGACGGTTAGGGTAGGGCGTGGCGTAAAACCCAGTATGGATTCCGGCGGCCACAACCCGGCCGGGGTATTGCCCTTGCAGGGTCTCGATGAGGCGGTGCGCCCTCGGGCAATTCACGCAACGGACCCCGGTAAACTCTTCGATAACGGCGACTTTTGGGGCCTTGGGTAAAGGATTTTCGGTATAGACCGTATCCACCCGTAACACATTAAGCCCCAAATCCACTGCGGGACCGATTTCGCGACACGATGCCAACACAACGAAGGCAAGACCGAGCCCCAAGGAAAATATCTTCATAGGTCGCTTTTAGAAATTGGCACTCATGCTAAAACGCAATCCATTAAAAGCCGGCTCAACACGACAGACCCCACCGGTACATATAATCCCCTGGACCTGACGAACATACCCTCCGGTGAAGCGCAGGCCGGGCCAATTCATCGCAGCGAAGGCCGTGTAGTAATGGTTTCGTTTGTCGGGGTTGGGGTTGCCGTAATTCCACATGTCCATGACGCTGAACGAATACCGTGGAGCAATGTTGTATTCTACCAAGCCCCAGAGCCAATCCCCCAAATCTTGTTCGGTGGTCATTTGGGAGGCTTCGATACGGATGGATTTTTGGCGGTTGATTTTGTAGGTTAATTCAGCAAAAGGAGTCCAAGCCCGAACCAAAGGGGCTCCGGGTTTGAATTCAAAAAGTTCTTGGTTATAAACCAAATGCTGCAAGCCTCCACTAAGGGTTATTTGCTTGTTGAATTTGTGCTTGGCCTCGGCGTAGTATTCCCGGTAATATAGGCTTTGGTCCGGCCCGTTCACATAACTCCAGTTCAATTGAACTTGGGTATTGCGGGATGGACTGTAAACGGCTTCCACCTGCCAAGCGTTTTCGCCGACCAATTGCGTCGCAGGGGCATAGCGGGAGGTCAAGCGGTAGGTATTCATGCGGGCACCGGGTGGGACGTAGTTGATAAGGCCCTCGTTGAGAATTTCGAGCGGGGATACCCGAAAGTCAAAGTGGTCGGTGCGCTTGTATTGAACATTGATCCCAAACCCGTCTTTGGAATAGCCCAAATCTGTGTACAGAACAGAGCCTGGGCTGTTTTCGAGATTTCCGTTGCGGTCCAAGACGGCTTCCCTGCTTTTGAGCGCCCATTCGGTGTTGAGGCTCCAGGCCTGCCATTGGAGGTTTTGAAAAAAGGACCCAACGTAGGTATTGTACTTGGGCACAAAGCGTTTGGAGGGTTCCAAACTTTCGATGCTGCCCACGATGCTTTGCATGGAGGTACCGTCGAGGGTGCGGTTGACAAAAGACCAGCCAGGGGACCAGGTTAACCCCAAACGATCGGAATGCAGGTTGCCCTGCAGGCAGAGGCCTTTGATAACGGGCGCGTAGGTATCAAAAAGAACTTTTTGTTTGCCGGTAAAACCCTTGATTTGCCAGTGATCGTTGATTTGGTATTGACCCGAAAGGCCGAAAAGGGCGTAATCCAGGTTTTGACCTCTTCCTTCGTAGGCTCGAAAGGTGATGCCGTTGCCAAATTGATCGTACAGATGCCCAAAGCGAAGACGGAGTCGATTCATCTTGTGGCTAACATACCAAAAGCCGATACCTTGCTGATTACGAACGATATAGGGGTTCCGAAGTCCGGAATTCAAGAATAGGTCAAAGCGAATGCCGGCCTCCAGGTCTCCCTGCCGGTAGTTGAGGTTCATCCAGGCATCGGTGGAGCTCAGCTGCTGGTAATACTGAGGAGGGATGGGGTTGGAGAGCACCGAAGAATCCAAAAAGAAAACATTTTGAAACCATTCGAGGTCACCACTGAATTGCCCGCCATTGGATTGGGCGAGCAAGCGATGGCCAGGCCAGGCCAAGGCCAGGGTCAAAACCAAGAACAAGCGATGATGGGTTTTCATTTTTTGGAACAGCGCCACAAAATAAGCCCAAACCATGGGCATATCTTTAAAGCATGAACACACAGGTTATGAAAGGAATGGTGGGCCTCTTCCTGTTTTGGGGGTCCTTGGGGGGGCTTCGGGCCCAGGCTCCAACCAGTGCAGGGGCTGATGAGCGCCTTGGGGCGGTGGTCCTCAAGGACGTGGATGGTCAATCCCTCCGCTTGAGTGATTTGGTGGGGAATGGACGACCGGTCCTTCTCACGTTTTGGGCCACCTGGTGCACGCCTTGCAAAAAGGAACTTAACAATTACCTTGACCTCTACGAGGATTGGGCCAAGGATTACGGATTGCAGGTGGTGGCGGTGAGCATCGATGACGCCCGCAATTCGGCCAAGGTCAAGTCCTACATCAAGGGAGTACGCTGGCCGTACCGCATTTTGGTGGACCCCAACGAGGACATGAAGCGAATCCTAAACTTTCAAACCATTCCCTACACCTTGCTTTACGACGGGCAGGGCAAGGTCGTTTACCGACACAATTCGTACGTCGAAGGGGATGAGTTTGTGATGGACGAAAAAATTCGCAATTTGGCGAATAGCGCGACGACCCCCACCAAGCCTTAGCGCTTGCTGGCGTAGTAGGCGTAGAGGGGATGGATGGGCTTCTTGTGAACTCCGCCTTTGCGCAGGCCTTTGGCCGCCAACACCTCCTCCAACAAGGGTTCAAAGTGATAGGCGATGGAGCCGACAAAGTGAACGGTCAAATCGTGAACGCGCGGGTAGCGCATCACATGAATATCCAAGAAGCGGTGAAAGCCTTCGGTGACCACCTGTCGTACATAGGGTTCGTCCAGGTATTTGGAGAGGAGACGGGCAAAGGAGGCGAAATAGACATTCACATCCGGTTTGTGGTAGGCGCTCTCAAAAATTCCTTCTTTGGTTAGGCCCAAGTCGTGTTGCAATTCATGAGCAATAGGCTCAGGTAACAAATGATAAAGGTAATCCGAGAGCAAGCGACGACCCAAGTAGGAACCGCTGGCCTCATCGCCCAACAAATGCCCGAGTGCGGGGACCACCTGCGACCATTGCTGGTCTTTGCAATAACACGAATTGGATCCGGTCCCGATAATGCAAGCGATGCCCTCGCCATCCCCAACACAAGCGATACCGGCACCCAAAATATCATGATCCACCGTGACCTTGGCCCCGTGAAAAAACTCTTCCAAAGGCTTCTGAATTAGAAGATTGCGCTCTTTGCTGGAGCAGCCCGCCCCAAAGAACCGCACCTCGTCCACCTGCCCCACGAGGGCTTTGAGTGGGGAGGCCTCCAATTCGGACAAAACAAAATCACGGCCATGAAAGAAGGGATTGAAACCCCGGGTAGAAACAATGGGCTCTTCGTTGTTACGAAATTTCCAGTCGGCTTTAGTGGAGCCGCTGTCGGCAACTAATAACATAGAATTTGGTGGGGCTTTTAGATGGCCAAGATTTTGGATATTCGGTAAAGGTCCAAATCCATTTGAGTGGAATTCTTGACCGCTTCGTGGATGGGGGTGTAGACGACTTTGTTGTTGATAATGCCCGCCATGACTTTGCTTTGGCCTTGGCGCAGGCCTTCGATGGCGGCAACGCCGAGGCGGCTGGCGAGGACCCGAT
>JBJTSS010000359.1:0-2497 GCA_046079785.1 Bacteroidota bacterium | reverse complement strand
GCGGCCGGCTCTTTGGCCGGTATCCGCAAAGCCTTCCCAAATCAGCGCCTAGGGGTCATCTGGATTGATGCCCACGCGGACCTTCATTCACCGTGGACAACGCCATCGGGCAATATGCACGGGATGCCCCTGGCCTTGGCTTTGGGGGAGGACCATACCACCGCGTCCGTCCGCGATCCTGAGCCCTCGACTATTAAACGTTGGCGTGCTTTGCAGCACATGGCGGGAACAGCCCCTATGATCCGTTACCAGGACTTGGTTTATATCGCTCTCCGGGATCTGGAACCACAGGAATCGTCCTTGATACGCGAAAACCGGGTCAAAGTCTTTACCGTACCAGAATTAAGGCGCAAGGGGGTGGAGCGGGTGGCCTTGGATGCTTTGGATGCTTTGTCCTCGTGTGACTTGATTTACGTCTCCTTTGACGTGGACAGTTTGGATTCCAAACTCAGCCAAGGAACGGGGACCCCGGTTCCTGGGGGCATCAACGAAAGGGAAGCCGGAAAGCTCTTGCAGAACCTGGTGCGCAATCCCAAGGTTTGTTGTTTTGAAATGGTCGAAATCAATCCGACGTTGGACAAAGAAAACCTCATGGCCGAGATGGCCTTTGAGATTTTGGTCAAAGTGGCCAACGCAATCGATCAACAAGTACCCTCCGGTAAGGAGGATGATGTTTAAATTGCACCCCTCATGGAATGGAATACCCTACTAGCCCATCGGCTAGAAGAACCCCTTAGCGCCTGGTTCGCATCGCAGGCAGAATGGAAGGGCGCTCCGCCTCGTTTGGTTTGGCAAGAAACCCGCCCGGAATTCGAAGGGGAACTAACCTTGGTGCTTTTTGGACCGGCCAAACAGGCCGGTGTTACTCCGGCGTCGTTGGCTGATCGCCTCCAATCGTTGTGGTCAACCCTGACATTGGATGACGGTTTGCCTTTGGTTGCCTCGGCGACTTCGGTAGGGGGCTTTCTCAACCTATCCCTAAGCCAGGCCTATTGGCGTTGGCGATGGAGCCAAGGTTACGCTTTGGACCGAAAGGATTCAACGGAGTCCAATTCTCCCCAAACCATTGTTCTGGAATACAGCTCCCCCAACACCAACAAGCCTTTGCATTTGGGGCATGTTCGTAACAATTTGTTGGGGGATTCCATGTACCGGATTCTTTTGGCTTTGGGGAATAGAGTCGTTCGTGTTCAAGTAATCAACGATCGGGGGATTCATATTTGTAAAAGTATGTTGGCCTGGCAGAAATTTGGTCAAGGCCAAGACCCCCAAGCCGCCGGGATCAAAGGGGATCATTGGGTGGGTCATTTTTATGTCGAGTTTGAACGAGCATTTCAGACCGAAGTCCAATCGTTGGTTGCCCAGGGACGAAGCCAAGAAGAAGCCGAAAATGAAGCCCCCATTTTGATGGAGGCCAGACGTATGCTTCAACAATGGGAGCAAGGTGATCCTGAGGTGGTGGCCCTTTGGCAAAAAATGAATACCTGGGTTTACCAGGGCTTTGAGGTGACCTACCAACGCTTGGGCATTGGTTTTGATCGAAATTATTACGAATCTGAAACCTATTTGCTCGGCAAAACTTTGGTCGAACGCGGTTTGAGTGAAGGCCTGTTTCGACGTGATGATTCCGGCGCGGTTTGGGTTGATCTGCAAGATCAAGGTTTGGACTCCAAGATTTTGTTACGAAGTGACGGGACCTCTGTATACATCACCCAAGATTTGGGCACGGCGGAGCAACGCCAAAAGGATTGGGGTTTTGACCGCATGATTTATACCGTGGCCAACGAGCAGGATTATCATTTCAAAGTTCTCTTTGCGATTCTGGACCGCTTGGGTTATTCATGGGCTAAACAATGTTACCATTTGTCTTACGGGATGGTGGATTTGCCGCATGGACGTATGAAATCCCGGGAAGGAACGGTAGTCGATGCTGACGATTTAATGGACGAAGTTCAAAGCATGGCCGCCGCCAAGTTGGCAGAATCCGATAAGTTGCAGGATCTCGATTCGTCCCAAAAAGACGCCTTGGCTCTGCAAATTGGTTTGGCGGCACTCAAATTTTATTTACTCAAGGTTGATCCTACCAAGCGTATGGTATACAACCCGGTTGAGGCCTTGGATTTACAAGGGCATACCGGGCCTTTCGTCCAATACGCCCATGCTCGTTTATCCTCGGTTTTGTCCAAAGTGGGAGCGGATGCGGTGCAGGAGTCCGGAGGACTAGGATTGGCCTATACCGCTTGGCAGCCCACGGAACGTAATCTTCTCCGCCAATTTTCGCGTTGGGCAGTAGCGGTGCAGGCGGCGGCCAAGGAAAATAACCCATCCCATGTGGCGGATTTTGCTTACGGTCTTGCCACGGCATTTAATCGCTTTTATCATGAATGTCCTGTTTTGCAAGAACCCGATCCCGATCGGCGTTCCTTTCGTTTGGGGCTATGCCGTCAAACCCGTATCCTTTTGCACGAGTCGCTGGCATTGTTGGGCATTTCTGCCC
>JBJTSS010000358.1:0-2844 GCA_046079785.1 Bacteroidota bacterium | reverse complement strand
CATTTGGAACGGGTTCTGGAAGCCAGCATCCGGTCGCCAAAGACGTCCGGCAAGGAGGCGCATTTGTGGGCCACCACGGCCCCTACTCCACCGGCTCCAATAATCAAGGTTCTTTTCATAACAATTTATGTTTTTGTTTTTCGACGATTCAAAACAGGTTTACGACCGGAACGTTGGCTGGCCAAACAAAGGTTGCTCAATCGATACAACAAACGAGCACCCACATTACCGTTCCATTCTCGGTCGCCTTTGGAAGGAGCCACTTCAACCAAATCAAAGCCGACGATACGGCGACCACTTCGGTAAAGGACTTCCAACAAATGGAGGGCTTGGTTAAAATCCAATCCACCCGGAACCGGGGTTCCGGTACCCGGTGCAAAAAAGGGCTGCAAACCATCGATATCCAAGCTGATATAGACATTTTGGGGCAGGCTTTGGATAATTTCCTCGCATAGGGCTTGCCATGGTTGACCAACGAACAACGCCGAAGACAAGGCATGATCGGTCCAAACTTGAACCCGATCGTCTTGATCGGCCAGTTCTTTTTCGGCGGGACAAAAATCCCGTATGCCTACCTGCACCAAGCGCTGCAAGGTCGGAATCTGGAGGGCATTAAACATCACCGAAGCGTGGGAATACGTAAATCCTTCGTAAGCATTCCGTAGGTCCATGTGCGCATCGATGTGCAGGATCCCAAAAGAATCCAAGTCCTGTCCCAAGACCTCCATCAAACCCAAAGGCGTTGAATGATCACCACCCAAAATGGCCACCGTTTTACCTAAATTCCGGTAGTGACGTGCTTGGCTTTTGACCCAATCGAGCAAGTACCCGCATTTTTCGTTGGCCGTTCGAAGTCCCTCCGCCATTTCGGAGCAGTGTTCGGGATTTTGACCATGCTCCAACCAACGAAGGTAAGATTCGACCCATCGACGTTCGGATTTGGAACGTTGTTGCCAACGCAAGTCGATGGGCAACATCACCCGCGGTAGGGTCCAGGCTTGAGGAACTACGGGATCTTCCAAATCCAATTGCGAAGAGGCATCAAGAACCGCCTGGGGGCCCTTGCGGGTTCCATCACCGTAGGAAACGGTCAGGTCCCAAGGAACCGGAAGGATTACCAATTCGGATTCATCAACCGTATAGGGTAATCCAAATAAATGGCCTCCCTTTTGGCCAACGCCGTTGGGATCCGGGGCATGACTACCTTGATGGGATGAAGGAGAACTCATGACCTAAACGTTAAAGCGGAACATCATAATATCACCATCTTGGACCGTATAGTTCTTGCCTTCCAATCCTACTTTGCCGGCTTCTCGGCAAGCCGACCAAGATCCATAATGAATAAAATCTTGGTAATGAATGACTTCGGCTTTGATAAAGCCTTTTTCAAAATCGCTGTGAATCGCACCGGCGGCTTGTGGCGCCAAGGTTCCTTGGGGGATGGTCCAAGCCCGCACTTCTTTTTCGCCGGCCGTAAAATACGTTTGCAAACGGAGGAGCTGATAGGCCGCCAAAAGCAGGCGTTCGACCCCGCTTTGGGCAATGCCGGCATCCCTCAAAAATTCCTGCCGGTCCTCAAAGGATTCCAGCTCCGCAATCTCGGATTCCAAAGCCGCGCAGATCACCAAAACCTCGGACCCCTCGGCAGCTGCCATGGCCCGTACCTTGCTCACGTTTTCGTTGTCGGTGCGTAAATCGTCCACGGCAACATTGCAGACGTACAAGACCGGCTTGGATGTTAGCAAAAACAAATCGTGGAGGATTTCCATTTCTTCGGGCGCCAAACCGTGGGATCGGACCGATTCGCCCCTTTCGAGACCGGCCTTGACCTTATTCAAAACCTCGAGCAGAATTTTGGCATCCTTGTCTCCGGCTTTGGCTGCCCTTTCGGTTCGAGCCATTCGCTTTTCGACGGATTCCAAATCCTTGAGCTGCAATTCGGTATCGATAATCTCCTTATCCGCCAAGGGGTCCACCCTGCCGTGAACATGCACGATATTGGGATCATCAAAACAACGCAATACGTGTAGAATGGCGTGCGTTTCCCGGATATTGGCCAAGAACTGGTTCCCCAGCCCTTCCCCTTTGCTGGCTCCCTGGACCAAGCCGGCAATGTCCACCATTTCCAAGGTGTTGGGGACAAGGTTTTGGGGTTGGACGAGTTCGGCCAAGCGGTTTAGGCGTTGATCGGGAACGGTGATGGTACCTACATTGGGTTCAATCGTGCAAAAAGGGAAATTCGCTGCCTGGGCTCTGGCGTTGGATAAGCAATTAAAGAGGGTGGACTTCCCGACGTTGGGAAGTCCTACAATACCGCACTGAAGGGCCATGTTGGGGTCTTTAGGAGATTAGAAAGGAAACTAACGGGTTCGGTACCGCTCATCCGGATCGGGATAAAACATCAACAAAGGAAAGGTGAAGCGGCCTGCCCAGACTTGAACACCGGGCCGGTAAAAGGGTAGGAATTCGTAAACAATTTCAAAATTCAAATGTCGCTTAGGGAGCGGAACAGCCCCGCCCAAGCCCAGGCCCAGGGAACCACGCTTGACGGCGTACGGTCTGGTAATGATGCGATTATACCCAACGTACGGGTGGAGGTAGAGCATTTTGTAGCCAAAATATTTAAGCCCAAAATCGGCGGAGAATTGGTCGTTGGCGTTTTGGTAGGCCAGGTATTGAAGGCCGACATTGGCATGCCAGGACCCTGCAATATGGGCATCCCCCTCGAGGCGCGGCCCTACCCCGTTGCTGACGGGCTGACCTTGGTACTTAACCTGTCCGGCCTGCATCCCCAACGAAAGGAAATCGGCCTTGCGCATTTGGGCAGAACCTGGTTTCAACAGG
>JBJTSS010000357.1:0-1434 GCA_046079785.1 Bacteroidota bacterium | reverse complement strand
ACCCATTGGGCCAGGTCTCCTATCGCTTGCGTTTTCATAAGATGCCCCAAATTTGAAACATCAAAAATAGCCTATGTACCTTTGATGAAGCGAATGACTTCAAAAACCAAACTCGGCCTCAAACTCAAGCAGCAGCGTCAGCTGTCGCCCCAGCAAATCTTGTTGATGAAGCTCTTGCAATTGCCTTTGTCGGCCATGACGGAGCGCATTCAGGAGGAACTGGAGGCCAACCCGGCTTTGGAGGAAGGCCTGCCGGATGACTTTGTCGGGGATGGGGAAGGGGCCGTTGATGGGCTTGGGGATGACAAGGGCGAGGGGAACGAAGCAGGCGACGAGGTAGGCGACGAGGTAGGCAATGAGGCGGGGGTCGAAGCAGGCGATGAGGTAGGCGACGAAGCAGGCGATGGACAAGGGGAAGGGGCAGGCGATGGACCGGAAGCGGAGGATGCCATCTATGCCGGCGAATGGTCCGAGGACCAAACCGACGATTACCTGGACCGGGGTCAGGAAGCCCCCGAAGTGGATGCCCGCCTGGTTAACCAGCAATCCGGGGGCTCCTTTTTGGATGACCTCTTGGAACAATGGCATTGGGTGGCGGAGACCGAAGAAGAAAAGCAAATCGGTTTGCATTTGATCGGCAACCTGGACCCGGACGGCTACCTGCGACGGCCTTTGGTCAATTTGGCGGATGACTTGGCCTTTCAAGAGAATCTGCAGGTCGAAATACACCGCCTGCAGGAGGTTTTGGCCAAGGTCCAGGAATTGGATCCACCGGGCGTCGGGGCCAGGGACTTGCAAGAGTGCTTGCTCCTGCAATTGCGTCGTCGTTGGTCCAACCGCAGCCAGTGGACCGGCGAGGAAGACCAATCCCAAGAGGACCAACCCCAAGAGGACCAACCCAATGCGGAGGCCGACCGGGAACAATGGGACGCTTTGGTGGATGCCATTCTGTTGTTGGAACATCACTTTGAGGCCTACGGTCAAAGGCAATTTGATCGTTTGGCTGCCAAGTTGGGTTGGAACACCGAACGAATGCGCATAGCCCGTTCCGAAATCCTAAGTCTAAACCCCCGACCAGGCGATTCGATTGCCCAGGCCGATGATGCCGCCACGGCGATTCCGGATTTTTATGTATTGCTCCGCGATGGCCGCCCGGAGATGATTCTCAACGAGGGTTCGGATAGCAAGTCCCTCAAAATCAGCACGTATTATCGCGAAATGCTGGAGGAATACCAAGGCAAAACCAAGGGTGCCGGGGCCAAGGAGGCCTCGGAGTTTATTCGTTCCAAGATTGACGATGCGCGTTGGTTTATTGAGGCTTTGGAACAGCGAAAACAAACGCTACGCAAGACCATGGAAGCGATTTTGGATTTGCAGCAGGAGTTTTTTTTGAGCGGTAACAAAGCCCGCCTCAAACCCATGATTCTCAAGGAT
>JBJTSS010000356.1:0-7443 GCA_046079785.1 Bacteroidota bacterium | reverse complement strand
CGTTTCCATAAGCGTTGCCGACCACCAGGGTGATGGAATAGGTTCCGTTTGCGGTGAACTGAACCTGGGGATTGCGGGTTGACGCGTTGGTGTTATTGACATAAACAAAGGATGCGGGTGTGATATTCCATAGCCAAGTCGTCGGGTTGTTTTGGCTCTGATCCAGCAAGGTTACCGTTTGATTGAGACAGGCCTCCAGAACGGATCCACCAAAGTTGGCAACCGGCGCTGTTTGACAACCGGTGGTGGTGTTCAAGGGTTTTGCTACCGCCAAACTTCGACGACCTTGCCAAGCGTTGGCCGTTCCCAGGGCGGTTACAGCATACCAATCCTCGCTGCTCAGGTTGGTGCCCGTGACGGTAAAGGAGGTCCCGGTGGTGGTGCCAATGGAGTCCATGGTTTGGGCCCCCAAGCGGTGAACGATATAACGACCGGCACCGCTTGCGGCCGACCAGACCAAGCCCAATTCCGTAGGGCAGATGTACCCAAAGGCCAAGCCGGTCACCGCGGGACTCACACTAAATGGCTGTGCCGATTCATCGGAGATGTTGCCCGAAAGCACTCGGATTTTGTATTGACCCCCCGTCGTGGAGGGAACAACCCACGAGGTATGGCGAACGTTGGTTCCCAAATTGCTTGCTATGTTATTCCAAGTTGTTCCGTTGTTATTGCTCCACTGAACCGTGAAGGTCCCGGTGTTACCGATAGCATCCCAACGAATGATTTCCGTTTCACCGCTAACAAATCGCTCACCGCCCATGGGATAGGTTAGTTTGATTTGATCGGTATGCCACTCGTAAACCAGCCAATAGGTTTGAGGACCTTGGGCAATGCCCGTTCCGTGGATACGGACCGTATAATTACCCGGAGCGGGATTCAGGACGCGAACTTGTTCAACATTGTTCAAAGAATCGATGCCGGGAATTGCTGTGGAGTTTAGCGCGGCTACGGTGGGTGCTGGATTCAGGACCAACGGCAAGGCGAAGCTGCCACCCGGTTGCAGAACGCGAAGATCCAAGTTATTGACCAAGGCCCTGGTCGCGTTGGCCACCCCAGCCCGATCGGCCCAGTAAAGCATCACCCGTAATTGCCTTGTGAGCGGCGGAATATCCAAGACCACGGTTTGGCTATCGCCTTGGTTGAGTGTTCCGGTTTGGTATCGGTTGGCTTGAAGCAAATCAACCGCCCTGAGGGCATTGATTCGGCCCCAGCCAAAACGAAAATCAGGTCCAGGATTCCCCAGGTCTTCTGCCGTATTCAGAACGGCCGCTTTGAGCAGGGCTGCTGGGGGTTGGCTTCCATGAAAGGTGCGGTAGGCATGGCTAATTTGGGCCATGGTCCCCATGATGCTGGGCGACGCAGCCGAGGTACCACCACCCACCTGGTAGGTATTGTTGGGACCCGTGGACATTTGGTTGTAACCGTTGGCGCAGATATCGGGTTTGATCCGACCATCCCGAGCAGGGCCACGACTCGAAGAGCTTTCCAAGGAATCGGTATTTCGGAGATTGCCAACCGCGATAACATTTTTCCCCGCTTTGTACCCGCCCGTAATGTTGCCCCAACCGGAACCAGCACCGTAACCGTGATCCGAGGTCCCGGCATTCCCTGCAGAAAAAACATGCATCAGTAAGGGACTGCTGTTCAATTGGGCATCGACGCTGACGGCGCTGCTGTTATAAAGGCCGCCGTTAACTTCGGAATACGAAGTTGAAGTCAAGGTGGTTCCAAGGGTGTTCAAGTTGGCCACCGCATTGGAAACATGGGGGTAGCCCGAGATATCATACATATGCAGGTAGGCTTTGGTGGCTGCTCCTACCCGGGTTGGGTTGAGGTTACCGTTACCAACCGAAATACCGGCGACCATGTCACCGTGGGTATTCGCTGCCGCTTGGTTGGTGGTGTATTGGGTAAGTCGACCACGAAAATCGATGTGGGGCCCGATGGCTCCATCATCGGCTATTCCAACCACAACGCTGTCACCATCAAAACGACGACCCCCAACCAAGAGGTTGTCGATGGCGTGGCCTCGGTGCAGGCTGCGGGCTTCTCGATCCTCCGGCATACCGGGCTTGCTACCAGGCTCAACCCAAAGAACAGCGGGATGTTGAAGCAGCGACGGCAACCAAGAAGATTCAACACGCAGGGCGATGCCGTCCTGTCCTTGAGGTGACTTAACCCATTCAATACCCGGAAGACGGCTCCATTCTTGTATCCAATTTGGGGTGGAGGCGCTTTGGAACAAAAGGACATGAAGGTTGGCTCGGCCATCCGGGTCCAATTCCAAATGAGGTAGCCCGTTGCGCATCAGCAATGGACTGAGTTTGAGGAGGGGGTCAACCGGGACCAAGGACCGGACCAAGGACCCTGCTTTGTTCATCAGGGCGAATAATTCGGTGGAGAATCGTTCCGGAACCGATACCAAATACCCCAAGGGAGGCAAATAGCCCTCGTAGCGTAGGCCTTTTTGGTTGAATTCAGTCCATTCGGAGGCCATGGGCAAGCGCTCGCATCCCATGAGGAGGTAATGGCGGCCGTCCCAACCTTTCCAAGTTCCCCAAATTTTGCGCATTTCGGTTGTGCGCTTGGTGAGGATAGGGGATTCCAATACCCCTCCCTGGTGCTGAAATCGGTAGACATGGGGTTCGCGATGGGTTTGGGCCCATCCTTGGGCCCAAGGAATAGCACCTAGGAGCACCATGAGGCTGAGAATCCCACCATGCAGGCTGGGAAGTAGGCGTTGCGGTATCTTTAGCATAAGAATTCATGCAAATTACGAAGAATTAAACCCTCGCTACGTTCTTTGGATGGGAACGCTACCTGCATTACGTACAGAATGAAAAAAACAAGCGCTGTTTGGCTTCTTGGTGGATTGACCGGCTTGGCTTGGTGGCTTTCCTTTCCGCCGTACAATCTATTGCCTTTGGCCTGGGTGGCCTTGATTCCCTTGTTGTGGATTTTGGACCATGTACGACGACCGATTCCCTTGGTTTTTGGTGCGGCCTGTCTGGCTTTTGGATTGGGAACCTGGTGGGTTTATCGAGCGGCCTTGATTGGCGCTGTGGCCGGGGTTTTGGCGAACGCGCTCTACCTGACGTTGGCGGTTTGGGCTTACCGTTGGTTCCAAAAATCCATCCAAAAATCCACGAATGCCCAGCCGTGGTTGCTTTGGTTGGCTTGGGTGACCCCATGGCTCGCGATGGAATACCTGCACCAACGCATCGATCTTGATTTTCCGTGGATGCTGCTGGGGCATGCCCCGGCCAACCACCCGCATTGGATTCAATACTATGAATGGACTGGCGTAGCAGGGGGTAGCCTTTGGCTGTTGTCGGTTAATTTTTGGTTGTACCAGACGATTTTATCCAAACCCAAAGCTTTGGTGTGGTCGTTGTTATGGTTAATCCTGCCCCTAGTCATTTCGTTTGGAATATACCAAACTCCCTTGGACCGAGGGCCCACGGTTAGAGTAGTGGCTGTTCAGCCCAACTTGGACCCCTACAAGGTGAAATTTGACCCGACAACCTTCCAAGAACAACTTCGCATCTTTCTCACGTGCAGTGATTCACTCCAAGGAAATGGCTTGGTCGTTTGGCCCGAAACGGCTTTGCCCGACTATTACGTCCTTGGTCCACGAGCCCCCGTTAATCCCTGGTTGGATACTCTCCAAAAATATGTTAGGAAACGCCCTGGCATGGCTTTGATGACCGGTGCGAGTGTTATTCAACCGGTTGCCTCCACCTATATTCCCTACAATTCGGCCTTGGGTTTGGGTTCATTGAATGCCTTGGATTCCAATTCGGCCCCCGAATCTCCTCGTCTTTACCACAAGTCCAAATTGGTGATTGGGGTAGAGAAACTACCCTATCCAGTCGTTTTTGAGGCAATCGCTCGGTGGATTTCGGTGGATTTGGGTGGAATGACCGGGCAATTGGGGACCCAAGTCGAACGAATGCCCATGGATATGGGTTGGATCAGTGCTACGTTGCCCGGTTCGAATCGGTCCCAAGCGGTACGCGTTCGGGTGGCACCGATGATTTGTTACGAGTCGATTTTTGGGGCTTATTGTGGGGGATTTGTCCAAAACGGAGCCAATCTCTTTGCCGTCATGACCAACGACGGCTGGTGGGGTCCTACCGATGGCCATCGCCAGCATTTGGCCTACGCCCGTTTGCGGTGCATTGAATACCGTAGGTCCATGGTGCGCTCTGCCAATACAGGAATTTCGGCTTTGATTAACGAACGCGGTGAGTTGCTGGATACCTTGGGCTGGGAACAGCGCGGTGTGTTACAAGGCCGTCTTCAACTATCCCAAAAAATGACATTTTACGCTGAGCATGGCGACGTATTGGGTCGTTTGTCTTGTGTTTTTGTTGTGTTACTGGGCTTGCTGTACGGGGTGAGATCGCTGGTGCAGCCCGGCTCTTCATCGTAATTTTGGCACCAAAACCATGGAAGATCTACGAGGCCAGGAGGCCGAAATTTTGGCAGGGGTCGAATCCCTGGCCAGGCAGTGTGGAGACCTGATGCGTCAACGCAGCAAGGATTTGCAGAACCATGAAATTCACTTCAAGGACCCCAAGAATTTGGTGACGGAAGTGGATTTGGCCTGTGAAGCGCTATTGATCCAAGGCCTTGGGGCTTTGTTGCCCGCAGCCGGTTTTCAGACCGAGGAGGGTCTGGTCCCAGGGAGGGATTATGGTCTTCGGTGGGTGGTGGATCCTTTGGACGGCACCACCAATTTTGTTCATCAATTGCCGATGGTTTCGGTAAGTATCGCTTTGGTGTCCGAACAGTCGGTGAACCTGGGGGTGGTGTATGCCCCCTTCCAAGACGAAATGTTTACCGCCCTAAGGGGCCAGGGAGCTAAGCTCAACGGGCAGCCTTTGCGGGTGTCTCGTCCCCAGGCCCTGGGTGACGCTCTTTTGGCTACGGGTTTTCCGTTTCATCGCTTTGATCGTATGGAGTCGTACATGGAGGTTTTGCAGAGCCTGATGCGGCAATGCCGGGGTTTGCGTCGAATGGGATCGGCTGCCATTGATTTGGCTTACGTTGCTGCCGGTCGCTTTGATGGTTATTTCGAATTCAATTTGCAGCCGTGGGATGTCGCAGCGGGCCTGCTTTTGGTCCAAGAAGCCGGGGGCCAGGTGGGCAGCATCCGTCCAACGTATGATCCCCTCGATGGCCGGGAGGTCCTGGCCGCACCCACTGGGCTTTATCCGGTTCTGGAAGCTTTGCTTGCCCAGGCGGATCGGGAGAAAGGGGCCTGATAAAGGATTTTGGGCTTAGTTTTGAATTCAAATTTTGTTTATGACCCAGGTTCAAACTTTTATTGAAACCCATCGGCAAAGGCTGCTGGATGAGTTGTTTGATTTGTTACGAATTCCTTCAGTTTCTGCAAATCCGGAATTTCACGACGATGTTTTTGAAGCGGCTCAATACCTGGCGGAACGATTACGCGAAGCCGGCTTGGACGAGGTCGAAATTTGCCCTACCGATGGTTATCCCATTGTGTACGGTCACAAAATCGTGGATCCCAGCTTGCCTACAGTTTTGGTTTATGGGCATTACGATGTTCAGCCAGCGGATCCCTATGAACTTTGGCATAGCCCACCCTTTGAGCCCGAAATTCGGGATGGCAAAATTTATGCACGGGGTGCCTGCGATGACAAAGGCCAGGTGTACATGCACGTCAAGGCCTTGGAGTATATGTTAACCCATCAAGCGTTGGCATGCAATGTTAAGTTTATGATTGAGGGCGAAGAAGAGGTTGGCTCGGCGAATTTGGGGACCTTTGTTCGTAACAACCGCTCCAAGCTCCAAGCCGATGTGGTCCTTATTTCGGATACCAGCATGATTGCTAACGATGTACCCAGCATAGATTCGGGTCTGCGGGGGCTTTCGTATGTCGAAGTAGAGGTGACGGGTCCCAACCGGGATTTGCATTCCGGCGTTTATGGCGGGGCCGTAACCAACCCCGTCAATGCCCTTTGTTCGATGATTGCCCGAATGCACGATGACAAAGGCCGAATCACGATTCCTGGTTTTTATGATGATGTCCAAGAACTTACCCAAGACCAAAGGCGGGAACTTAACCGCGCCCCCTTGGATGAACAGGCCTACCGTGATGATTTGGGTATTGAGGCGTTGCGAGGCGAAGAGGGTTACACGACGCTGGAAAGAACCGGCATACGCCCAACCTTGGATGTGAACGGAATTTGGGGTGGATATACCGGCGAAGGTTCCAAGACGGTATTGCCCTCCAAAGCCTACGCCAAAATATCGATGCGCTTGGTGCCCAACCAAAACTCGCAAAGAGCGACGGAGTTGTTTTCAAACTTTTTTCAAAGCATAGCCCCTGCCGGGGTGAGAGTGGAGGTCCGTCCGCATCACGGGGGTGAACCGGTGGTTACCCCAACCGACAGTATTGCTTATCGGGCGGCTTCCCTGGCCATGGAGGACACCTTTGGGGTAACCCCTATTCCAACCCGGGGTGGAGGCAGTATTCCAATTGTTGCGCTCTTCGAAAAAGAACTGGGGCTCAAATCGGTCTTGATGGGCTTTGGGCTTGATTCCGATGCGCTGCATTCACCGAACGAGCATTACGGGGTCTTTAATTATCTCAAAGGGATTGAGACCATACCGGCTTTTTTCCAACATTTTGCTCAGCTTTCGGCTACGAACTAAGCGAGCCCGAGAGCGCTCTTGCGGTTTCGTTTTGGTGGCCTTGTTGGGGTACCTGGGGTTGGGGTTGGGGACCACGGTTTGGGCCCAAAAACCGACCCCATGCCAACCTCCCTTGGACTTTCGGCAAGCGGATCGTTTTTGGAGAGGGCCGTACCCCGATAGCCTCCTGCAATGGGCTGGAGATCAAGTCCAAGTGGAATGGGGAGATCGTCAAAGCACCTACCCCAACAAGGCCGCTTATGCGGTGTTACGGAATTTCACAAACAAACATCCCTTGGCCCAGTACCGTACCCTGCATACCGGTTGTGAACCCGGTTCAAGCCGGGCGTACCTCTTGGGAGAATACCGGGATCGCAAGGGGCAGGTTTTCAAAATCCGGGTTTTCTGGGAAATTCAAAACAACCAATGGAAAATTTTTCGCATCATTCTTCGCTGAGTCCTCAGGAATTTATACGTTTGGCTTTGGCCGAGGATATTGGAACGGGAGACCATACCACCTTGGCCTGCATTCCAAGGTAACAGCAGGGGCGGGCCACCCTATGGGTCAAAGGAGACGGGGTTTTGGCCGGCTTGGCCTATGCCAAGATGGTTTTGCATGCGGTGGATCCCCAACTTGTGCTGCGCACCCACTGTACGGACGGTGAAGAGGTCAAGGCGGGGACTCCTGCCATGGACGTTGAAGGCCGAGTCGCTTCCATACTCCAAGCGGAGCGTTTGTTGCTCAACATTATGCAACGGATGAGCGGTATTGCAACC
>JBJTSS010000355.1:0-5694 GCA_046079785.1 Bacteroidota bacterium | reverse complement strand
TAACCACATTCGCCGGGTATCCGTGGATACGACAACCGGTCTGCTCAGCCTCAAGTACATCTTCAATCCGGTGGATATTGTAGGTTATTTCTTGCTCCAAAGGCAGATTCCCGGTAGGGATTTTGTGACACTTGACACCTTTAGGGTGGTGGATATGGATTTTGCCACCGGGGTGCCAACCATCAATTACACCGATTCATCGGCCAAACCAGATCGTGAAATATACACTTACCGAATGGTGGTGGTGGACCTTTGCGACGTGTCTATTGACACCTCCGATGTCTTTACCAACCTCCTGTTGACCGGTGATGTGGACAAGTTTACCTACCCCAAATCGGCAACCGCGTTGCAATGGAGTTTTGAAAACGCTTGGCCCCAAAATCTGGAGTTTTATTGGGTGAATCGGGATGATGTGGCCACAGGAAGAACCCGTGCTTTTGTTCCGGTTTGGCAATTGCCAAGTCCCGTGGTCCGCAATTATGTGGATACCGTCCCTCAGGACCCTTCGCCCAATGCCTTGGCACGCTTCCAATACTACCTAACAGCACGGGAGCGCAATCCCAACCGCGATGACTTTTTCCAAGAAGAATTGTATTCCAATATTATCTCGGTAACCCACCCACCTCGTTTGTTTATGCCTACGGCTTTTGTACCGGGTACGACGGGAGGGAATGGTTCGTTTTTGCCATCCGGTATCTTTATCGATACCCGCAAAGAGTTCAAACTGGAGGTCTTCAATCGCTGGGGTCAATTGCAATTTGAAACCCAAGATTTTTTCAAGGCGTGGGATGGAACCAATTTGAACGGGGATCCAGTGGAACAAGGAACCTATGTTTACCGGGTTTTGTACACCGGTCGTGATGAGAAAACCTATGCTTTTAATTCAACCATTCTGGTTTTGCGCCAAAAAGATTAATTCGATACCCTACGGCTTATGAAAATGCGTGCCCTTTCACCATTGTTTTTTGGTCTGTGCTTAGCGACTCTTTTGGGAGTGCTCATGTCACCGTCTTTGTTGGCTCAGCCCACGTTTCGTGGGGGTGATTTGACCTATGAATGCCTGGGCGCGTCCGGTGTTTTTCGCTTCAAAGCCGGGGTTTATGTGACCTGTCCCGGGGTAAACCCCTTCAAAGATTCCTTGGCCTTGTTTGAGCGTTCGACGGTTCCGGGGTCCGTACCGGTTTTTAGGGGATGGTTACGCTTTGATGCCAGCCAGAGTTACAGCATTGCGGATTCTTCTGGACCACGTTCAATACCCATGCCGTTGGCTTCGTGCCAAAGCAACGGTTCCATAATCAAGGATGTATGGCGTATGGTTTTTGTTGGAAATGTTTTGTTGGATACCGCTCCCGTTCCCGCAACGGGGTACGTGTTTTTTGTCCCGCATGTCTCCGAAGGTTTGGCTGTGGTGGCAGGTGTGAACGGTGGACTACCCTCCAGGGCCCTGTTTCCAACGGAACCGGCGGACAATATGGTGGTCGGCGCTGTGGGTCCCACGGCTCGTCTTGCGGTCAAAATGTTCGGTTATGGGGGTCTGCGCCCTCAATACATCTGCGATGCCATCCCTTCGTTTTTCAACGACCCTAACCCGTTGTTCATTGCCAATCCCAACAATTTTGTTGCGGATAGTGTTACCGTCGCTAACATGGCGGTTGAGCCCAATTTTTACGATTCAGTTTCCTACCACCTGGGTGGACCGATTTACGATACCAATTTGGTTTCCTTCCCGGTGTACAATACCGGGATTGCGTTCAATACCGCATCGTCCCCCGCAGGGCTTTTTAACCTGAATCCCCTCAACGGTGAATTTAGCTTCAAGCCGTTGCGGCTTAATAATTTGTCCCCGACCCGTTACCATTGGGGGATTACGGTGAGGAGTTGGCGATGCAATTCCTTGCTTGCCGAAGTTTATCGTGAGTTTGTTGCTGAAGTGATCACCCGGCCAACCGGCAATCAATCCCCGCCTTTCTTGGAAAACCAAAAGCCCCCCTATTTTACGCCCAATTCCCGGTTTTTTAGGGAGTTTTATGTGGAGGATACCTTGTCCCAGTCCTTTTTGGCGGGGGATGATGTGCCCTTTGGTTTGCCGCCAGGTAGCGATAATTACCTCAGCATCGGCATTCATAGCCCATTCTTGAATGCAGCGGCTGCGTCAGGCAGTGGTACCCCTCGACCTGGTGTTTGTTCGACGGCTTCGGCTTTACCCTTTGTGGCCGGCCGAACCGATGTACCTACCCCTCAGATTCTAATCAATAACCTGTTCACCGGGTACGGTTATGCACAGATCAATTCCACGTTGCTCCGGTTTGGTTGGATTTCCCGGTGCGATTCGGTCTTTGTTAATCAATGTTACAATAATGCCAGGATATTCCCCTTCTTGGTAACGGCGGGCGATTATACGCTCCCCTTGTTGGGCAAGCAGGCTCGTATTTTTAGTGTTCGCCTAAGGAACCTCCCTATCCTTCCAGCCCCCACTTTTTATGGAGTCTCGGTTGGGGATCAAAACGATAGGGTACGGTTGTATTTCAAAAACCGTATCGATACCAGCTCCATCGATCCGTTGGATAGCCTCAACAATGCCTTGGATTCTCGTGGTTTGACCCAAGCCCAACTCAAAGTCAGATCCGTCAACCGGCGTTTGACCTCTTTTAATTCGTACCAAATTTACCGGAGTATTTTGCCTACCGGTCCTTGGGTTTTGGTGGGAAGTGTTACAGACCCGTTTGCGGATTACTTTGAAGATAATGACCCCAATCTGCGCTTGGATGCCCGCGATTATTATTATAAAATCTGGACAACCAGCGGTTGCGATATCAACCTTCGTTATGACGAGAGCGTGGTCATCAAAACCTTTGGGGGTAATCATACCAACGACAAGGCCAACATGCGGGGTGTCTTGGTTTGGGATACCATGGGGATTGCCAACACCCAGTTTTTGACGGATTCTTCCTATATGCAGCGTCGTTATCCAGCCTTGGCCACATGGGATTCGGTCAAAATCGTCGAGGGACCACGCATTGATTCCACCCTTCCATTCCTCTTTTGCAACGATAGCTTGCATTACCGGTTGGGGGTTTACGATAACGGTACCGGTATTCCCGGTATGATTTATTGGAGTCGTTGGATTCTGGCCAAGTATATTTTGCCGGACAGCATGCGACTCAAATACGTATCGGTGGATACCACCGGATTGGGGGATCGGGTTCAAATTGCCTGGTATCCTGATATTGATACCCTGAGGGATTTTGTGGAATTCCGTTTTTCGCCCATCGCTCCGGGTCAGCTTCCTTTGTTGACGGTACCCAACCGGGATCCGGTGACCTTGGAATTGGATTCCTTTTATCAGGGTAACGTCGGTTTGAGTGCTTCGGACCCTAATTTCCAGGCCATCCTATTGAGTTCGGTGGATACCTGCCTCAACGTGGGGGGTGGGTCAGTGCCTCATCGGGTTGTTAATGTGGAGGCGGTCGCGGAACCTTGCCTTAACCGTGTTTTGTTGGGTTGGCGGGAGTACGAAGGTTGGGATGATCTCTTGTACTATTTGGTTTATCGCCAAGACCCTGGTCAGGGTTATGTGTTGAGGGATACCGTCGTGGGTTCTTCGTATTCGGATATCGATCCCACTCTGACTTTGGGCAATGTATATCGTTACTTGGTGGTGGCTTGCAATGCCCGCGGTTTCCGCTCCCACTCCAACCTTGATACCGCGCTTTACGATATTCCTGAGCCCGTTTTTTCGTATATCGAATCCGCTTCCGTGGATTCCATTTCCTTTAATTCGGTTTGGGTTCGATTCAATATTCCCGAGAACGCTTCCGTTGGCAAATTGGAATTATTGCGAAAAGATGGACCTTCGGCTTCGTTCCGACTTATTGACACCTTGGGCAATCCTGCCTTTTTGAACGGGGCGGTCGGAACCTACCGTTCCTACCTCTACAACGATACCTCGGCGCGAACTCCGGACAAGGTTCAATACACCTACCGGGTTATTGTTTACGATGCCTGTTTTTTGTTATCCGATACATCGCAGGATTTCACTTGTTTGTTTTTGGTACCGGGCGATCGCGCCAATTACTTGAATCTCCTCAAGTGGAATTCCTTTGATTCGTTGTTATCCTTTAACGGCAAAGTGGATAGCTTCATCGTATACCGCAACGCCAGCGGTAGCACAACGCCTTTCTTTGGTCTTCCAAAGAAAGAACCGGGGGCCTTACCGCCTTGGAAACCTTTCCACGAATACGGGGATCCGGTGGACAATATTCCCAGCTCCGATGGTTTGTTCGATTACTATATCGTAGCCGTTGAGAAAGACAACCAATGGGAGTTCAAAGGCCGCGCGATTTCCAACAAAATCACCATCCGCCAAGAACCGCGAGCATTTTTCCCTACCGCCGTTTTGGGTGGCTCCACTTCGGGTAACGGGGAATTTAAACCTTCGTTTAATTACCGCATTGCGGGGGATAGCCTCTACTATTTCAAAATTATGAGCCGTTGGGGTAAAGTGATTTTGGAAACTCGCAATGTGGATTTGGGATGGAAAGGCTATGTTGGCGAAACCCAGGATGAGTCTGCCGAAAAAGCATTGCAAGACACATACATCTACGAATTGCGCTTTACCGGTGCCGACGGCAAAACCTACAATTTCAAGGGCAACTTAACCTTGCTCTGGAAGGACTGAGGCCAGGTCTTCCAGTTGTTGATACCAAGCAGACCCGTACTTGCGTTCCAGGGCAACCCGCAGGAATTTGTACATGGGTAGTCCGCGATGATTTCGCGGATCGCAGGCTGGTTCGCGGATATTCCATCGGTCGTAGTTGAGCGCCTCACCTCCCCCCCTGAGGGAGGTTACTCGGATGGGGTACAGGTGACAGGACAGGGGTTTTCGAAAGGCCGTTTGCCCATCTTTCCAGGCTTGTTCTATACCGCATTGCCAATGCCCGTGGACATCACGCTTGGCAAAAACACAGGCACGGCCGTTCAAGGTTTGGGTCACCGCCTCGCCGTCCGGCGCCCTTTCATAAAAGCCTTGTTCTTCGATCACACGAACAGCCTCCGTAGGTAAATACGCTTTGATTTGGTCCAAATCTTGTTGAATCAGGGATAATTCGGACTCTTCCAATGGAGCACCCAGATCGCCTTCTTCGCAGCAAGCTCCCTTGCAATGCAAAATAGAACAGGCGAATGGCTCGCGCAAAAGGTCTTCGGAGACCAGAACGCCATCAATTTCGTAGATCATGGTAGGGGGGATGGGGGTCAAAAAGCTTCGTTGACTTCAAAGTAAAACCCGTATTGGCCATCGGTCGTCCTGGCCCAGTCGATACGGAGCAACGTACGGGCACGGGCATTGGGAATCCAGCGTAGCCCGGTGCCGTAGGCCATACGCACGTTTTGATGAGGCATAGCCGCCCACCTTGGCCCCACCATACCCAAGCCGTGGTACAGGTTCCAACCCAGCGAAGACCCGAACATCAGACGAAATTCGTTTTCGATTGCCCACAAACAACGGTCCCGGTAGGCTCCCCTAAAATACCCTCGTAACAAATTATCCCCACCCAGTGCAGGCATTTCCCGAAAGGAAACCCCTGCCCCCGCCGACTGAAGGACCGTTCTCCAAGCCCAAATCGCATCGAGTTTTGGGGATAAGGCTAGGGGTTGATAACCTCGCCAATCCAGATTCCAAAACCAATACGACGG
>JBJTSS010000354.1:0-2296 GCA_046079785.1 Bacteroidota bacterium | reverse complement strand
GCTGCATTGCCTTGATGGATGAGGCGACCGATTCCCCCAAAGAGAATGGCCAAAAAAAAGGGTAGGAAGAGGAGTTCCATATCGCACTAAATTTACCACATCATGGAGATTATACGGAAGAGTTTGCCACTGGACCCTTGGAAGGTTTGGGTTTTGGTCGTGGTCTTGCTTTGGTTAGGGATGCTTGGGGATGCCAGGGGAATGGTCAAGGGTTTGGGTTCCTCCAAGTCATCCGGTAACGAAAGCAGAACCTGGGTGGAGGACAAGCTAAGCCGTTTGAGTATTCGCCAAAAAATCGGCCAGCTCATCATGGTCCCTGTTTTTGCCCAGGCGGATACCCCCGATGCTCAAATTCTACGATGGTTGCAGGATTACGAAGTGGGGGGGTTAATCTGGATGAAGGGCAAGACCCCAACTTTGGAAAAATTACTTGAACGTTACCGATCCGATCGCCCAGTCCCACTTTGGATGGCCATGGATGCCGAATGGGGAGCGGCGATGCGTTTGGATGATCGTCCCCGTTTTCCGTATGCCATGACCATGGGTGCTTGCCGCGATACCCTCTTGGTCGAGGCCTTGGCGGCAGCGATGGGGAAGGAACTCAAGGAGTTGGGGATGCATATCAGCTTTGGCCCGGTGGCGGATGTTAACAGCAACCCTTTTAATCCGGTCATTGGTTTTCGTTCCTTTGGGTCTCATCCTGATGAGGTTTTGGCCTTGGCCCAAGCCTATGCCCGTGGTTTGGAAAGGGCCGGTATCATGTCCTGTGCCAAACATTTTCCGGGACACGGGGATACCGATTTGGATTCCCATCACGATCTGCCCGTATTGGAAAAAGAAAGAAGCCGTTTGGATAGCGTGGAATTGAGAACTTTTTGGGGTTTACGAAATTTACCTTCCATGATGTCGGCGCATTTGATGGTCAAGGCTTTGGATGGCGGTTTGGGCCTGCCTGTCAGCCTGAATCCTGCCGCCCTGGAGGGTGTTTTAAGGAAGGAATGGGGCTACGAGGGGGTGATTTTCAGTGATGCATTGAACATGAAAGGCGCCAGTCAATGTTATCCGTCGGGAGAATTGGAATGGAAGGCATTGCAAGCCGGCAACGATGTTTTGCTCTATGTTACGGATGTCCCCAAGGCGGTACATCGGATCGAAAGGGCCTTACAGAGCGGGGAGTGGACCGAGGCTGAATTGGACCAAAAGGTACGCCGAATTCTGGCAGCCAAATTCCGTTATGTGGTCCAGATGTCGCCCACAACCTCTGCACAAACGCCGGGCCAAGAGGCTTTCTTGATCCAAAAACGTTGTTACAACAAAGCCATCACCGTTTTGTCACCTGGAGGTATGCCATGGCCTATCCTTAGGCCGGAAACCAAGCGACTTTACCTGGCTCTGGGTGGGGATCGATCGGTGGAGGCCTATCAAAGTTTTGGGGTTTATGCCCAAGCCGATTACCTTCATTGGCCTTGGAAATCCTCCAAAGAACCGACTTGGATGGGACTGTCTTTGGGTCAGGAGTCCTTGGACTCGCTCTTGGTGACCTATCCGGAATGGGTGGTGGCCTGGCACCTGCCCAGTCAGCGTTGGTCCACCGGTTTGGGAATGGACAGCGTTCGTCTGCAGCGCTGGAATACCCTCCTGGAAATGGCCAGGGAACGTGGGGTGCGCATGGTGCATCTTTTGTTTGGGAACCCATTGGCCCTAACCCGAATGCAGGTCAAGGAACCGGTGCTTTGTGCTTTTGAAGACCGACCGGATGCGTATACGGCCGCTGTGCATGCGTTGTTTGGTGTGGCGGATGCCCCGGGTCAAATGCCCACGCCCATTCCAAACATTTTGGGGGATGGCAGCGGGCCCTATGCCCTTGGTGATGATGCAAGGGATCCGGTTTTGCGCTGGCAGCCACGGCTAGGGAACCAAAACAAAAAAGGCCGCGTTGTTCTGTCGGATCGTTGCCTGGCCAAAGCGGATTCCATGGTGGAGGCCGCAAGGCGTCAAGGTGCTTTTCCGGGGGCGCAGGTTTTGGTAGCCCAAGGGGAACAAATCCTCTGGGCCAAGGCCTATGGTTGGACCGATACCACGGGCCAAGTCCCGGTGGATATGGGTCATGTTTATGATTTGGCCTCCCTTACCAAGGTTTTGTCCACCGGATTAGCGGCGATGCACCTGCACCATCGCCGTCCACTCCCTCTCCAAACGCCATTGGGTCAACTTTTGACGGACCTTCAAGAACATCCTTTGGGTCAACGCAAATTGTCGGCTTTGTTAACCCATCAAACCGGCCTGGCATCACACA
>JBJTSS010000353.1:0-7135 GCA_046079785.1 Bacteroidota bacterium | reverse complement strand
CGACTGCTTGAGAGCAACATTGGGCGTTGTGCTCCAATAAATAACACCGTTGGTGTCCGGCAAACCAGCGCGGAAGGAGATGGTATCGCGGCACGGTATGCCGGTTATCTCGGAATACACATAGCGAGCATTTCCGACGGCATAAAACGTATCAACGTTCAACCAGTTTCCAACACCTATGGATGTTGATTGCTTTTGGATATAGTACCGAGGAAAACAATGCTGGGGAATGTAGGGATTGCGGGTACTCATGGAGTCCCAGGTAAACGTGCTGGTAACACTGGCTGAATTAAACAGCAATTCGCCGCGAATCACCTTGAGACTATCCGAAATAAATTCCACCGAATCGCAACGGGAAACAACCCCAACCCGGTACATGTAATCAAAGGCCGCCAAATCCAAGGAAGGAGAAGCATCCACCATTTTGCTGGAATCCAACGTCGCTAGGGAATCCACCCGTATCCACGCACTGGCTGCTAAGCCCGTTACCCTGTCCAAAGCTTTGCGGTACAGGCGGTATTGTTTGAAGGAATAAATTCGGCGATTGACCGATTTTTTGCGCTGAAAGGTGCTGTTCTGATCGCTGTAATTGCGAATATCCAAGGAGTCAATGGTTACGGTATCGATAATGGCCCCGGGCCTACCGTAGGGGTTTTGCCAATAAACCGTGACGGAGTCGTTGGTCGGTGCCACCGAGACACCGCGAATACGGGCTGGCGGAAGAGGCGGTACGTTAATGAGCTTGAAGGTATAAACGCGGGCATCGCGGCCTTCTACCGGACAGTTGTTATCAAAAGCATTGATCTGAAATTTGTTACTGGAGAGCAGGACCCCGCAATTGGCCACGCCTCGGGGAAGGTTGGAACAGGCCGTGGGCCAAACAATTTTGACACCGCTCTGGACCGTCCCCGTAAATCCGAAACCAGCTGGGGTACCGTTACCGTAAGGCAAAATGGTTGCCTGGAATTGGGGCGGATTGGGAGGCAAGGTGGTATCGTTGATGCGCTGTAAGCGGGCACAGGGTGGCTGCACGCAATTGGTATAACCCGGAAAGTTGGTGGCCAACTGACTACCGCGAACAAAAACGCTCACGGTTTGCTGAATCGGGACCCAGGTGCTGGGATTGTTGGGATTCCCCAACAATGAAGGAAAGGCGTCCTCGGCATTCACAAAACTTTCTATCGTATCCCCGGCATAATAAGTCCCTTCAAAACTGGGATCCCCGTTGGGCAAGGTAAAAGGCGCTCGGATAAAAGGCGGGCGCTGGGTGAAAATCCCGTTCAATGGTCCGTTTGGATTAAAGACCGGGGGCGATGTTGGAGCATTCGGGATAACCTTGAGGTTAAAATCCCGGTAAACCTCCGAAATCAACTGATTGCACCGAAAAGAACTCACCTTGATTACCATCACGAAGGTCCCTTGGGTCGTGGGTTGATAGACTATTTCCCCGGTAGTTAAGTTAATGGGGACATTCGCAGCACTAATGAACGGGGGTTGCATTAAGCCCGGAATGGGGTTGCTAACACTGTAAGGGGGTGAATATGCATACGTTGCGCTCACCGAAGTTCCCAACGGCAGGTCAATTCCAAAGCGGGTACTGTCCAGATCCGGGTCAAAGGCCAAGGACTGCATAAAAATCGTGTCCACCGGATTAAGCACGGCAAACGAAGTAGGGTCCGTAGCAAACTCCGGGGAATTATCGCACAACTGGGCAGGTGATAACAACAGATTGGTATTGGGATCCCGGTAGGGGTACATTTTGACAATCAAGGTTTGGGATCCGTTGTCTGCAGTACTGTTGTCAATGGATGGACGACAACATGGAATGCCGTTACCGGCTTGGGTGGTATTGAACGTATAACCGGCCGGCGGCGCAGGCCCCAAGGCACTGAGATCCACAATGCCCCGGAACACATAGCGGGCTACCGATCCTTGATTTTGGCCAGTGGCTGACGTTGGTGGATTGCACGAAAGGTAGGTACTGCCTGTGCACCTAGGTGAAATATCATCGGGGGAACCCGGGATGATGGGTAGGTTGGTGGTGCCGTGCGGTCCCTGCAGGGCCAGCGCTGTTTGGGTCCAAGGAATTCCGTTGCAATCCCGGTAAACCTTGATGGTAAATTCAAAAAGGCCGTTCCCCAAACAGCGGTAGGTAATTTCACCGCCAAGGATGTGGGAGGCTTTGACCGAGCCCGCAGGCCAAATGGAGGCAAGAGCCCACATAGCCAAGCCTAGGACTAAACGCCGAATCGCTAACATGTGTTTCATTTTGGACATCGCGGTAGTAGGAACAGAAGTGGAGTTTAACTCGAGGTGGACGAAAGAAGTTCAACGGGTTAAATTACGGCCAAAAGCGGTTTTTTTGGGCCCTTGGGTTGATTTAATGTGGATTTTAGGCTTGTCCAAATCGCCCCGTCCCGGATAAACTGCAGGGGGTAGCGGGTCAGGGTAGCGGTTCCAAGCGAAACAACCCGGCCCAATCCGCGTATTCCACGTAACGAAGGGCGGTTTCTTGCATCGAAAGCCTTTGTTCAGGGCTGACCTCCTTGACCAAACGCGCGGGGATTCCGGCATACAACATCCCGGCCTTGCAACGCATATTTTCGAGAATCACCGCACCGGCGGCCACAATGCAGCCACTTTCCACCACGGCATGGTCCATGACGATCGCCCCCATCCCGATCAACACCTCGTCCTCGATGGTGCAACCGTGCACGACGGCTCGGTGACCGATACTTACCTTGGATCCAACCGTTGTCGCAGCTTTTTGGTACGTGCAATGCAGAATAGCACCGTCCTGGATATTGGTTTGGTTGCCTATACGAATTGCATTCACATCCCCCCGCAAAACCGCGTTGTACCAAACCGTGCATTCGTTGCCCAGGATGAGATCGCCCGTTAGCGTGGCATTGGGTGCTACCCTGCAGCCTTGACCCCATTGAGGCCACACCCCCAAAACCGGAGTGATCACAGGCCGTAAACCGTGGGCATGGCGGGTGTCGTTATCGTGCTTCATGGCGAACTTGGTTGCCGAAAATTAATCCATGGATCAGCCCGAATTACCCGCCACCCCCACACCAGAGAATCCCCTGCCTCAATTCAGTAGGGCGATGTTGGCCCTTCGGAATGGCCAAGACAAACCGGAAATATGGGTGGCCTTTGAGGGAAAAATCTATGACCTGAGCCTTAGCAGGCTATGGAAAAACGGGCGACACTACGAGCACTGGGCCGGTCAAGACCTAACCGAAGAATTAAAGGACAGCCCCCACGGCCGTCGGGTTTTTGAAGACCGGGAGGCTATAGCCCTCCTCGTCTAAACCAGGGTTTTGGGGCTTGGACGGTCTTAGTTGGCAACCAAGGCCTCCATGTCGGTATCGACCAGAATGCGACCGCAATGCTCGCACACGGTGATTTTTTTGCGGAGGCGGATGTCCATTTGCAATTGGGGGGGGATGTGGTTAAAACACCCACCGCAAGCATCGCGTTGAACGCTGACCACGGCTAAGCCGTTGCGGGCATTCCCCCGGATACGCTGATAGGCCCCCAACAAGCGGGCTTCAATTTTTTTGGAGGCCTTTTCGGCTTCTTTGAGGAGTTGTTTCTCCTCCTCCTCGGTTTCGGCCACAATGCCGTCCAGTTCGGCGCGCTTTTTGTCCAAATCGGTGCGTCGCTCCCCCAATTGCTCGGTCAAGGTCAGGATTTCGGTGCTCCGCATTTCTTTTTGGGCCGATAGTTCTTTTATCTTCTTTTCGGCGATCTGGATTTCCAGGGATTGAATTTCGATTTCTTTGCTCAAGGCATCAAATTCGCGACTGTTCCGAATGCCTTTGAGTTGCTCTTCGTACTTGCCTTTGTGTGCTTCGGCTTCTTTGAGGCCGGCTTCTTTTTCGGCAATCAAGCGCTTGATTTGGGCCAATTCTTCGTGTTGACGCTCCAAACGGGTTTCCATGCCGGCAACTTCGTCTTCTAAATCCCGGACCTCCATGGGTAATTCACCCCGATAGGTGCGCAGTCGGTCGATTTCCGATTCGATGTGCTGCAATTTGAAGAGAGAGACCAGCTTGATTTCGACGCTATGATCCATAATTGAAGAAATTAGGGGTTGGTTTGCCCTCAGGTCAGGTAAACGGTCGGGTTTTGGGACGTCCTGGCGTTGAGGACCGCAAAGGTACGAAAAAAGGGGGCTATTCGCTGATGTATCCTTTCACAGCCTGGAATTTCTGTCTCTGCATGTCCGGCTTCCACCAAAAGGAGGCTGCCCTCGGCTTCCAAAAAATGATGATGCTTGAATTCGGAGCTCAAGTAAAGCTGGGCTCCAGCCGCTTTGGCCAAGGGCCATAAGGAGGCCCCGGCACCCCCGCACAATGCCATACGGCGAATCATGGGGGATTTTTGGAGAGAAACGGTAAGCCTGCTGTAGCGCAGGGGGCCGCCAAGAACCTCGTAGATACGTTGCAATGCTACCTCCCAAGGTATCGCTTCTTCCCAATCGCCAACCAAGCCCATGCCAAAGCCACTGACCTTTTGTTCTAGGCTATAAAGTTGATAGGCGACCTCTTGGTAGGGATGAGCCTCGGTCATGGCACGAAGGACGGCTTCGGTCTTCCAAGCCTCAAAAACAAATTCCAATCGCCATTCATCCACTTCCTCGCGATGCCCCACCTGGCCCAAAAACGGTTGAGCACCCTCCAAGGGTTTGAAGGTTCCTTTGCCCAATACACCAAAACTAGCCTCCCCGTAATTCCCCAAAGAACCCGCCCCCGCTCGGAACATAGCATCCCGGAACGGCTCCGCATGAACCACCGGGATATACACCACCAATTGCTTGAGCACCCCCTTCATGGGTTCCAAAACGGCCGTGTTTTGAAGCCCCAAACGATCGGCCAAGGCCCCAGTCACGACCTGGGGCATGGCATCTGCGTTGGTATGGGCCGCGTAGACCGAGATTCCAGCCTCCAAGACCCTTTGCACCAAACGTTCAACCCTACTCCCCTGACCCAATTGGGTTAAAGGATCAAAAAGTAAAGGATGATGAGTGACCAATAGATTGCAGTTCCGCTCCAGAGCCTCCTCCACCAGAGCCTCGCTGACATCCAGTCCGACCAAAATACCCGTCAAAGCCTTGGCAGGCACCCCGCATTGAAACCCGCAACGATCGTAGGATTGTTGGAGACCGGGTGGAAAAATTTGGTCCAAAATCCGAACCGCTTCTTCAATTAACATCGCCATAGGGGCTCATAGGTTGCTGCACTAAAGGTAATGTACTTTTGTCGAGGCATGATGAAACTAAGCGAGAGCACCTTGGAGTCCACCTGGTTCAAAATCTTGGCTTGGCCTTTGTCCTGGATTTACGGCCTGGTGACATGGCTCAGGAACATCGCCTACGATCAAGGGTGGCTACGTTCCACCTCGCCATCGGTACCGGTCATTTGCATCGGCAACCTCAATGCAGGAGGATCGGGCAAAACCCCCCATACCGAAATGATCGCGGCCTATCTCCACGAATCCTTGGGGCACGTTGCCCTGCTATCGCGGGGCTACGGTCGCAAAACCAAGGGCTTTCACCTGGCTGGCGAAGGTGATCACCCCGGGACCTTGGGCGATGAGGCGTATATGCTTTTTGCCAAATTGCCTTTTATACCGCTGGCCGTTTGCGAAGATCGTTTGGAGGGTCTGCGTCAATTGCAAGCACGATTCCCGGATCTCCGGGCGGTGGTCATGGATGACGGCTTTCAGCACCGTCGCCTTCGACCCCATCTAAGTCTTGTGTTGAGCGATTACCGAAAGCCTTTTTTTGAGGACCATCTGTTGCCTTACGGAACACTGCGGGAACCCTGGAAAAGTTACCGACGTGCAAACATTGTTATTTTTACCAAATGCCCTCCTACCCTTCGGCTTTACGATCGCAAATACTACAGCGGAAAAATCGCCGGCCTAAATCCCGACAAAATTCTGTACTCCTCCGTAGAGCACTTGGAACCCGTTTATATGGAGCCCTTTGATGAAAGGCCTTTGGATATTACCGGGCATTACCTTTTGGTGACGGGCATTGCCAATCCCGACTTGTTGGGAAATCATCTTAACCACCAAGGGCTCATTTATCACCATCTGTGTTACGAAGATCATGTCCTTTACACCCCCGAAAGGCTGGACCAAATCCTCACCGCCTTTCGAGGACTGCACGGGACCGAACGGGCCATCCTGACCACCGAAAAGGACTTCGTCAAGTTGGCCCCTCACCGGGATTTCTTCGTCCAAAACGCCATGCCTTTGGCCTATATCCCCATTCAAATTGAATTCCCGGAGCGGGATCAGCGGCTCTTGGTGCAACACCTGAACGCATTCGTTCAACAATGCAAAAATCGGTACCCAAGGTAACGCATTCCCTCCGATTCGCTTGGCTAAGTTTGGTTGGCCTGTTGGGGCTATTGGGGCCGTTGGTCCCGTCCCAAGCCCAATCCCTGTTGACCGTAGCGGAGTACAAAAACCTATGTTTGGATACCGCCCGCCTGCGTTGGGCTTGGTTGCATCCCGATACCCTGGACCATGACTCCCTGAGCGTGTTTGCCCGCATGGTAGCCAACCGGCATGTTGAACAACAAAGCCCACTCCACTGCGGCGGCGATGGTTTTCCCGGCATGGCCGTACTTTGGGCGCCTCCATCGGGCCAAGAACGTTGGTGGGGCAATTGGTCTGGATCCATGGACGTTAATACCATCATGCGCATTCCTATAAACGGTCAGCCTTTGACCAAGTTGGCGTTTAGAGCAGGCGGTAACAATGTGCAAAACTTAGGGTTAGAGCACCATCAACGTTTAGGGCCCAGCCTGCGGGCCGGGGTACGTTTTCGGTCGCTAACCCACGATGGTTTTTTGCAAAGGTCAGGTGGCAAGATTCGTTCCACCGAAATCTACGGTGGAGGTAGTCTGGCTCCCGGTAAACATTTTGTTTGGTTGGAGGGTCGGTTGTGGAACGCTGCATGGAACGAAAACGGGGGACAAACCTTGGGGAATTCTCCAGCTGCCAGAGGGTACAATCCTCTTAATTTGGGCATACGACTGGGCGATGCGGCATCGGTTAACGAATTGAACCAATGGACGTTGTCCAATGAATTTCAACAAGGCCCCCGCTGGCG
>JBJTSS010000352.1:0-1639 GCA_046079785.1 Bacteroidota bacterium | reverse complement strand
TCCAAACCTACGATAGCGCTTGAAGAGGCAGCATTGAGGGTAAATTTCAAGGAAAAACCCCCCACATTAGTAAAACCTGATGCGGTAACTGGTACCGAAATCGGCCCATTGGCGTATGTTGCCGTCGGTACGGTCAGAGTGCCTTGGGCGAGTCCTTGCACCGCAAAGAGGACCATCGCCAGCAAAGAGAAGATGATTTTTTTCATAGCATCGGAGAATTAAGCAAACTTAAGGGTTAAAAATTAATTTTTGATTACGAAAGGTAGGGTACGGTAAAGTACCTCGCCATTAAAGGTTTTAACCCGGATTTGGCACTGATAAGCACCAGGGCTGAATTGCCCAAGGGGTAAATCAAGGGTTTGGCTCGAATTTAGGTTAGGTAGGTTAACCAAATTCTCGGTCATCACATTTCTGCCGAGGGCATCTTTGACCTGAATGGTCAGTTCACCTCTCCACGTGCTGGACAATGCAAGACGCGCAGACTCTGTTTTGGAAGCAGGGTTAGGGTAAATACGAACCTCCAAATCTTGATTTCCGCCAAGTTGTGGCAAATTAATTCGTGGTTGTAGGTAGGTTACCGCGAAGGCGTCGTTGAATTCGACGTCGGTTAGGGTAGGATCCACGATGGGTTCTTTCCAAGATCCGGCATCTTCTTTGACGAAGTTCAGGTTCACAATCGCCTCGTTATTGGAGACCGATACCGGTTGACCGCTTTCGGCAAACCATACAAGGGTAACTTTTTGGCCTTGTTGGTTAACGAGTACGGGGCTCGCATCTCCTTGGGCTGTGGCTTGACGAACGCGATACCCATCACGAACGATGAAAGTCATTTGCCAGGAGGCCAAATCCATGGATTGCGCAGCACGAATGGGGTAGGACAATTCCACGCCCGGTTCTGCCGCTACCCAGCCGTTGTTTTCGGTGGTCAAGGTTGAATTTATACGCAGGGCAGGAGAGAACGATCCGTTGACATCCCCGTAGCTCACGGTATTCAAATCGAGCGTAACGTCAGCGCCGTTAATGGTCACGATGGTCGCATTTGCTGGCACGGCCCAAATCCGTTGGGGGTTCGCGAGTTCAAAACTGTTGGTATTCGTGCTTAGGTTACCCGCCTTGCGGTTAGCCGCCTGCGCGTCTTGGATGGTAATCACACCGGCACCCAATTGGGGGTCGGTACCGTTGCTGGTCGACACATCGGCCGCTCTTAGGCGGAGGTTCGCTGAAGGAGTATTCGCATTCAGAGGCGATGCGGCGGCGTTTAGGCGGTAGTTGTTGATGAGGGTCACGTCCGCGGAGGTGATACCGCCGGTGGCTTTACGGATCGTATCAATGCTCACGTTGTACGTACCGTTTGGAAGGTTGGGGAAGAAATACCCTCCTTGACTGTTCACATCCAAGGTGGTGACTTGGTTCTGCGCATTGACCAAGCGGATACGGGCATCGTTGACTGGGCTTCCTGCGCTGTTGTCATAGCGAAGGGTACCGCTCAGGGTTTTACCCGAGAGGGCAGGGTCGATGGGAACTGTCAAGGTATCGCTGGAACCGCAACCGTTGGGGTTGGTCACCCGTACGACCAACTGCACAGAGGCCAGTGCAGTTACTGTAGGCGCGGTGTAGACAGGGTTTAGCGAAGAGGTAG
>JBJTSS010000351.1:0-1803 GCA_046079785.1 Bacteroidota bacterium | reverse complement strand
ACTGCTGAAAATCAAAGCGCCACTTATGGTACTCCACCCACTTGTAACGCTCCTGGGCTGTGGCGTTGGGCTTGATGGTGCGGCCCAATAGAGAATACGGCGGGGCTATTTGCGCGACCAAAGAAAGGTTGGTCCCCGAACGTGGGAAAATGGGCTGGTCCACGCTGTTTCTGGACAAGGTTTCCTTGATAAAAAAATTATTGGATACCCCATCCGGCAAAAACGCGGTGTTTTGGTTATTCACCAAGACAAATTGCTGGAAGTTGAGGCTATGAACGACCGTAAAGAAATCATCCGGCTTTTTGAGTCTTTGACCAAAACTAACGCTGGTGCCTTTGATGGTGATGGACTGTCGCAAAGGATTGGTCCTGGGTAATCCATTCGGTACCTGAATGGAAACATACCCGCTCACCGTAAAGGAATTGGGTTTTTTGCCTCCCAACCAGGGCTCGGTAAAGGACAAATTGTACGACGAAAAAAAGCGCCCGTTGGACTGGGCCCTTACGCTGACCCTTTGACCATCCCCACCGGGAACCGGGGTCCAGGCTTTGGGGTTGAGCATTTTGCGGGTCGAAAAATTATTCAATACCAAGCCCAAGGAACCGACGACTTGACCTGCACCCCAGCCACCGGATAATTCTACCTGGTCGTTGGACCGTTCGGTTACTTTGTATTCAATGTCCACGGTTCCATCTTGGGGGTTGGGTGTCGGAACAACGCCCAACTGCTCCGGATCAAAATACCCCAATTGGCTCAATTCGCGGGTTGTTCGCATCACATCACTCCGTGAGAATTTTTGCCCGGGGCGGGTCCTCAATTCGCGAATAATCACGTGATCGGATGTTTTGTCGTTGCCTTTGACCGTTACCCGACGGACCGTTGCCTGAGCTCCTTCGACAACCCGGACGATCAAATCCACGCTATCCCCTTCAACCCGATTTTCGTGGGAGCTAACCTGAAAAAACAAATAACCATCATCCATATACAACGATGAGATATCCCGACCCGAAGGATCCATTTGGAGTTTGGATTCAATCAATTCTTTGTTATACAAATCTCCCTCTTGGAGTCCCAAAAGACCCAACAAGAGACTGTCGCTGTGGACCGAATTTCCTTCGATTTCCAAGCGGCGGATATAATAAGGTCTTCCCTCAAAAAGCTCCACCTTGATCCCCATTTGTCCGTTGCCCATGGAATAAACCGAGTCTTTGAGGATACGGGCATCCCGGTAACCCATGCGTTGATAGCGGCGAACCAACTTGGCTTTTTGTTCCTCAAATTTTTCGGGATCCCATTTGCCATTTCGAAAAGGATTCCAGCGAACCTTGGGCCGTGCTGTTTTGAGAATGCGACCCAAATCCTTGTCGTCCAAGGCCAAATTTCCGCTCAAATCCAAGGCCGCTACCCGCACCTTGACCCCAGGCTCCACCGAAACAAGGAGGGTCGAAGCGTTGATTTGGTTGGTATCAGGTACCGTGTTCATCGTCACCTGAACTTCCAGGAAACCTTTGTCGGTATAGTATTTTCGAACCACCCGTCGAATATTTCCTTTGACTTCATCGGTCAGAATTTTGCCTTTGAAGGTTTTGAGGGACTCGGTCATTTCCTCGGCCTTGGCCTTGGAAACCTTCCGGTTAAAAACCACTTTGGCTAGGCGGGGTTTTTCTTCCAAAACCAAACAAAGAAAGATGCGGTCATCCACCACCGAATCAACCCGTATTTGGACATCCCCAAAGAGCCCTTGTTTCCATAGGTTACGGACCGCCTTGGCTCCTTCTTCACCCATCAGGGTAAATCGCTGAC
>JBJTSS010000350.1:0-8618 GCA_046079785.1 Bacteroidota bacterium | reverse complement strand
TGGAGGGACTTGGGCTCCAATGCTCTACGCTGCACCATCGGCTTGGTGGCCAGGGTTATGGAATTTCCTCCCGGGCGTAACCGGTGTAGGGGCACTCAACCCAGATGTTCGCTATTCCTACTTCAAAATTGACAAATTAGCTTCGGTGGACGTGGTAATTACCAAGGACAAATCCAAATGGACGAGAGCCTGCGTTATTGAAACCTGCGAAGATTCATTGCTCGCTCAGGGTAGGCAATTACGTAACCGTATTCGCGTTGCTCCTTCGGTTGACAAGGAGGGTATTCCAGACGGCGATCCACGGAACGGCCTATCTTGGTTCCCTGGCTATGCGATTAACTTGGAAACGGGTGAGCGACTTAACATCAGTTTTGGTGAGGATAGCCGCTATTCGGCCATTGCAGGTCACCCTCATGGTGATATGAAATGGAATCCAACCGATTCTTTCTTCTCAGTGAGTGGTCAGAATTTCCGCGTCCCCATGGGCGGTCGTCACTTTATCTATGTGATGAACTCTCGTTACGATCAAGCCGATGTAACTTGGCGTCAGCTTAACAAACAGGTTGGGGTAGCCACGCCGGTGAATAACCCCAAGGCCATGACCTTACCGGATTACCGCTTGTTCTACAATGGAGTGCAGTACACTTCGGTGCCGTTGTTGCGACCAGGTCGAACCTTGTTGGATAATGATTATACCGCCAAAATCCGTATATCCCGCCGTTACTCGAAATTTGTTACGGATTCCAACGGAATCAACAACGGCAATCCGCATTATTTGGTTAATCTGCGTAGCATCGCGCCCCGCAAGAAGGTTCTGGATGTAGCCAAATCGGCGCTCGATTTGATTCGTGTCGTTCCCAATCCCTATTACGGCGCTTCGAATTACGAGGTCAGTCAGATTGATAACCGTGTAAAAATCACTAACTTACCAACACGTTGTACCGTCAGAATCTATACGCTCAACGGAAATTTGATCCGGACATTGCGCAAGGATGATGCCACGGCCACTTATTTGGATTGGGATTTGTTGAACCAAAACAAAGTTCCTATCGCAAGTGGTTCGTATTTGTTCCACGTTGATGCTCCCGGCATCGGCGAAAAAACCGTCAAATGGTTTGGTGTTCTTCGTCCTGTGGATTTGGATACGTTCTAAAGCAAAAACTAACCTAAATTAATTGAGGTGATGACTATGAATTTTCGTAATGCATTTTTGGGGACTCTGATGTTGGTGTCCGCTGCAAATTTTGAAGCTTTGGCCGGAAACCCCGATCGCCGTGGGCAGGCAGGTGCAACCGAGTTGCAGATTATGCCTTGGGCTCGTCAAGCCGGTTGGTATGGCGTTAACTCCGCCAATGTCAAGGGTTTAGAGGCCGAACGCCTCAACGTTGCAGGCCTAGCGCTTGGCGGCAAAACCGAACTTTATTTTTCGAGAACCAATTGGTTGACGGGTTCTGAAATCTACATGAATGCGTTTGGTTTGGCTCAGCGATTGGACGAGTCCAGTGTTATGGCCGTTTCGGTTATGAGTGTTGACATGGGCGCTATCGATATTACGACGGTTAATAATCCCGACGGGGGATTGGGTACCTTCAAACCTACCATTGCCAATTTGGGGGTTTCTTACGCTCGCTCTTTCTCCAATCGAATCCATGGTGGTGCCTCTTTGCGTATTGTTACCGAAGGTACGTCGGACGTTAATGCATCGGGGGTGGCCTTTGATGCCGGTATTCAATACATTACTGGACCAGATGACCGGATTAAATTCGGGATTGCTTTGAGGAATGTCGGTACACCCATTATGTTTTCCGGTGACGGTCTGGCCGCTCGTGGGGTTATGCAAGGAAGTACCGTTCCTTTGACCCTTTCTCAGCGCTCCCAATCGCTCGAAATGCCATCACTAATGAACATCGGCGGCTCGTATGATTTCTATTTTGATGAAGCCAAAGTGAATCGATTAACCGTAGCCGCCAATTTCACCTCCAACTCCTTTACCAACGATCAGTATGGCGTGGGTGCTGAGTATGCTTTTGGAAAGATCGCTGCTATTCGTGCGGGATACCAATACGAAGATGCAGGCAGCGATCCAGAGTTTACCCAGAATGTTTATACCGGTTTGAGTTTTGGTTTGAGCATTGATGCTCCTTTCAACAGTTCCAATTTTGGTTTTGACTACGCGTATCGGGCAACAAGTCCTTTTGGAGGAACGCACTTGTTTGGCGTTCGTTACGGACTTTAATTCACCCGATTTTTTTTAATAACGCCCCGTTATGGGGCGTTCTTTATTTGCATACCATGAGTACATCTATTTCTTTTTTTACCCGCGATGGCCTTGAGAAGCTCAAGGAAGAATTGCATCAACTCAAGACCAAGGGCCGTGCCGATATGGCCCGTCAAATTCAAGAAGCCCGGGACAAAGGAGATCTTTCGGAGAACGCCGAATACGATGCGGCGAAGGATGCTCAAGGTCTACTCGAAATGCAAATCGCTCGTTTGGAGCAGACCTTAGCGACCGCCCGCGTCATGGACGAATCCCAGATTGATACGGGGAGGGTTCAACCGTTGACAACCGTTCGGCTAAGGAATTTGTCCAATCAGGTGGAAATGAAGTACACGTTGGTTTCGGAAAAGGAGGCGGATTTCAAAGCGGGAAAAATTAGCGTGGGTTCTCCCATCGGTAAGGGCCTGTTGGGGAAAAAGGTAGGGGAGGTCGCAGAGGTCCAGGTGCCATCGGGTGTGATGCGCTTGGAGGTTTTGGAAATAACCCTTGAATAGAGCGGGAATGGCCGGTTTGTTTATGAAGATTATTCGAGGCGAGATTCCTGCCCACAAGGTGGCGGAGAATGCGTACGCTTTGGCCTTTTTGGATCTATTTCCCCTGGCCCATGGGCATGTTTTGGTTATTCCCAAGGTGGAGGTGGATGCGATTTACGAGGTCCCTGAGCCGTATTATTCGGAGGTATGGGCTATGGCTCGTCGTTTGGCCCCAGCGATTCAGTCGGCTTTTCCTTGCCGTAAAGTTGGGATGGCTGTAATTGGTTTGGAGGTACCCCACGCGCATTTGCATCTGGTTCCGCTGAACGAAGTGGGCGATCTTTCGTTTGCCCGCCCTAAACTCAGTCCTTCCGCCGAAGAATTGCAGGGCCATGCTCAGCAAATTCGGTCTTTTTTGGAGCACTGAGAAATACGATTGTTGATGGGGTTTTGCACTCCTTAGATTTTTCGCTCCGGGTTTTGGAGGAGGAACTGTTCCCAGGCTTGCTTTTTCTTGGTTCGAGATGCGGTTTTTCGGGTTGCTTTGCCAACGGCATGGGCCGTAGGGTCGGTTAATTGAAGAAAATGGCAGTACGCTGCTCCCAAAGCGTCGGTTGCATCCAGTTTGAAATGGTTGGTGGGGGTTTGGAGCAGGGTGGATAGCATGGAGGCCACTTGTTGTTTGGAAGCGTTTCCGTTTCCGGTCACCGCTTGCTTGATTTTTTTGGGTAGGTATTCAAAAACGGGAAGACCATGTTGGAGTGCCGCAGCAATAGCGGCGCCCTGAGCTCGACCCAACTTGAGCAAGGATTGAACATTTTGGGCATAGAATGGGGCTTCAATTGCTAATTCGTCGGGCTGGTATTGTTCGATTAACGCAAGAGTTTGTTTGAAAATGAGGCTGAGGCGGAGCAAATGGGAATCGGTGGAACGAAATCGCCAATGCCCGGCATCCAGGAGCGAAACGCCTTGGCCCTGGATGCGCAAGATCCCAAAGCCCATAATCAGGGTTCCGGGGTCGATTCCTAGGATAACTTGATCGATGGAGCGGGCGCTTGGGGTCGTAGGCATTTACTTTGCGGTCAATGACCAAAAATACAGCCTCCAGAGAGGGGATGGCTTGGTGGCCAAATCAATGGACTCGTTGGCTCCATCATCCTTGGTGGTCCAAGGGCTTGGCTTTGGCTCCTTGGTTGGGCTTGGTGGCTTTGGTAGGACAATTCTGGTCCAAAGCCGGGGTTTGGATGATGTTCGACGTGGAGGTTTTACATCAAACGGTTCTAAGCGGGGTATGGTGGGCACAACATGCCCAAATGATGGCCATGGTCCTGTTGGTTTTGCCCGTATCGGGCCTTGGTTTGGATACCCTCAAGTGGACGTTGTTTATGGACGAGCCGGAGGAGAACCCACAACAATGGGGGTTAAGGCTCAAAAAAAATTTCCCTATTTTGTGTTACGGAATACTGGGATCGTTGTGGTTTCCTGCCCGGTTGACTGAATTTGCGGGTCGTTGCTACTTTTATCCCCTCCAAAAACACCCGAGGGTCATGGCTTCAACGGTTTTGGCTTCATCGGCTCAATGGTTTTGGGTTTTGATTTGGCCAGCTCTTTTGTGGTGGTTAGTGACGAAAGCAGACAAGGCACTTTGGGCCAAACAATGGGCGTGGGCTCCGTTACAAGGCCCTTGGTTATCGATAGTGCTGGTTCTTTTGGCTATTTTGGTTGCTTGGATTTGGAGATCCATGTACCATACCATGGGCTATCGGTATCGGCCCATTCGATCCTTGTATTGGGTACAGTTAATTTCGATGTTAAGACACGGTATTATCTTGACCCAGTGGGTGTTATGGCTCAATCTTTTGGGGCTGTCTATGCCTTGGATATCGGTTTATTTTTTGGCGTCTTTGCTGTTGGCCGTGAACTGGTTTGCGCCCTTGGGCTTATTGGGGGAATTGGGGCTTCGTGGGCTTACGTCTATGTTGATGTTTGGGAATTTGTTATCGGCGCCAACGTATGCGGCGGGAGTGCCTTGGTTAATTTGGTTGACCAACGTAAGTGTACCGGCGATCGGAGGGGCTTTGTGGTGGTTGTTTAAGGGTCGTTATCAGAGCTTGAACCGATGATTGAGGTATTAGGCTTGGTTTTCTTTGTTTTTTTGGCCTTTTATGGGGCCATGCTGGTTTTTTTTGGACGGGGATGGCGACATGCAGCGAGTTCCGGCATTTTGGACCAGGGTTCGGAACCCGGCACCCCTATCGTACACATCAAGGGGATGGATGATCAACACCCTTGGGTTACCGTTATCGTTGCGTGTCGCAACGAGACGCATCGAATGACACCCCTTCTCAAGGCTTTGGTGGATCAGGAGACCAATTTTTGTTGGGAATTGTTATGGATTGACGATGATTCAGAAGACGATTCAGTGGCCAAGGTGAACGGCTTTTTGGAACATTATCCTCACCTGAACTATCGCCTTTTGAAGCGTAACGGGACGGATCCATATCCGCCACACAAAAAGGGGGCCATTGCTTGGGGCGTGGAACAGGCTCAAGGCCGCTGGGTTTTGGTAACGGATGCGGATTGTGTTCCAGGTCCTTTGTGGATAGCTACGATGATCCACCCGTTTCTAAAGAGGGAGCGCTTGGCTTTTGTAGCAGGGCCGGTACGCCTTAGTCCTGCCCATTCCTGGTGGGAAAGAAGCCAGGCCTTGGAGTTTATGAGCCTGAACGCCATCGCTGCTTCGACCTTGGCGCTGGGGCGTCCCGTGATTTCTAACGGAGGGAATATGGCTTTTGATCGGAAGGTTTTTGTGGAATGTTCGCCCTACGCCAATAACTGGAAGCACCCTGGGGGGGATGATGATCTTTTGATGCATCGAATTTATCAGCATTTCGGCGCGGAGGCCCTTGTTTTTTGCTGGAATCAAGCGGCGATCGTGGATACGCCGCCAATTGGACCTTGGCGTGAATTTTTGGCTCAACGTATTCGTTGGATTTCCAAACAAGGGGCCTATCCGGACCCGGCAGTGGCTGGAATTCTCAAATCGGTTTGGTTAATGCATGCCTTGTTGTTTGCCTCCTTCGTTGGGGGTATCGTCAGCGGAAACCTGGCCCTTGCAGGAATAGCCTGGGCAACTTGGGGGTTCAAAGCAGGAATGGATGGCCTGTATACCCGTCAGGTTGCAGGCTTTTATGGGAACCCGGTGGGTTGGCGCCTTTTGATTTGGACCCAGCTCTGGTACCTCCCCTATACCTTAATCGCCGGCTTGGCCGGTTATCGAGGAAAATTCAAATGGAAGGGCCGTCGCTACAGTTAAATTTGTTATTCGATGAAACCAACCCATCCCAAGACCGGAGCCGTACGTTGGGCATTGATGCTCAGCGCAGGTTATTTGGCCTTGCTTCTTTTGTTTTCGTTGTTTGGGGTTAACGTATTACCAGACCCCAGCCCGTATGCCAATACCCAGGACCCCGATCAAGCGGTACAGTACCTTGGTTACCAAGGCCGAATTCGACATTGGTTGGGTACCGATACCTTGGGAAGGGATATGTTAAGTCGGTTGATTTGGGGAATCCGGGTCTCCATGATAACCGGTTTGGCGGCAATGGTTTTGGCGGTTGTTGTCGGAACGGCTGTGGGATTGGTTGCCGGTTTCTATCGGTCCTGGGTTGACAAGGTCCTTTCATGGTTGATGCAGGTGGTTTGGTCCTTGCCTTCGGTCATGCTGGTATTGGCTTTCTCCTTGGCCTTGGGGCGGGGATGGTGGCAGGTTTTTGTGGCCATCGGATTGACCATGTGGGTGGATGTGGCCCGTATTGTCCGGGGACAAGTTTTGGCGCTACGAGAAAGGGAATATGTTATGGCGGCTCGAATGATGGGCTTTTCGGATCTGCATCTCATGACCGTGCAGCTCTTGCCTAATTTGACCAAGCCCCTTTTGGTGATGGCGGCTTCGGTTTTTGGCTCGGCTATTCTGTTAGAATCCGGATTGGGATTTTTGGGCCTAGGAGTGCAACCCCCGGTCCCTTCGCTCGGAACCATGTTGCGTGAGCATTACCCGTATTTGTTGATGGGCGCACCCCATTTGGTATGGGCCCCTGCGGGTCTTATTTTTTCGATGGTTTTGGGCTTTAATGTCTTGGGATCTGCTCTATCCACGTATTGGGATACCAAGGCTTAGGCTTTGCTTTGGGGAGGTGTTGTTTGAAGGTCCAAAGCAACCAATACCGCCAAGGCGGACCAAAACAACAAAGCGGTTTTGTCCATATCCAAATAATTGTTAAGCAAACCGTGGGTATAGTACGTAACAAGGCCTAGAATGGCCATGAGGGCCATCGCTCTTGGATATGGGGTATCGGGACCGCGAAGGCGTTGCCAAAGGGCCATGCCTCGTTGAAGGGAGGCCAATACCAGTCCTGTAAAAAGCAAAAAGCCCGGAATGCCGGTTTCGACAAGTGGCCCAAAATACTCGGAATGAATCCCGCCTACATCGGCGTTGTTGGTGCTGATGATGGTCTTTTCGTAGGGATTTTGGTAGGGCGCGTATTGTAACATGTAGGTTCCAGGACCCCAACCCAACCAAGGTCTTTCGTTGAACATCCGTAATCCGGAGGCCCAACGGTTGAGCCTTTCGAGGTTGGAGGCGTCGCTGCGTACATTGGAAATGGATTGCAGGTGTTTGTCCAATCGATCCTGGGAATCGGTTTTGTTACGCATCAAAAACATCAACAGCGGCCCGCTGTTCATGGCGATGAACACCGTAACCAAAACAACAGCCGTCATGAGCCAGCGGAATCGTAATCCCGAAACCAGGACGAGCCAAAACCCCAGCGCGGCCACCAAACTAACCCATGCAGCCCTCGTATAACTCATGATGACCGCAAGCGTCAACAGTGCCAGCAAGACGAGGAACAGGGGCCTCCAGCGATTCCCTCCCCGTCCCAGGAGGTCGGGATTGACCAGGTAAATCACCACCAAGGGGATTAGAAAGGCCAGCATGGCCCCGTAGATGCCGTGATTGATCACAAAGGGTTCAGAAGCCCAATAACTGGCTTCTTTGGTGAAGCCATCGTTGGCGTGTTGAAATAAACTCCAAACGGCAACCAAGGTCATGGGGATCAAATACAATACCCAAAATAGGGCAATGTTACGAATATTTTGAAAAAGGAGGATTCCGCCAAAAAAACACGGCAAAACCTTCCATGTATTGGAAAGAAAAAATTTTAGGGAAACCCACGGATCGGAGGAAGCGGGGACCGTGTAGAGCATCCACAGGGACCATAACACCACAAAAACGGTAATTGGATGTTTTAACACGGCTTTGGTTGGGGCCTGAATCCACAACCAACGAGCGACCAAAACGGCACTGATCAGGAGCATCAAGGGGTCGGTAGGAATTTGAATTGCAAAACCCAAGGATGGATCGTCCACCAAAATGCTGAAAGGCGTCACGGCGGCTAGAACCAGTAGAGCGATATCCAAGCGCCAAATGCACAAGGCCAGCATAGCCAAACCAAAAGGCAAAGCCAAAACCCACCATTGTTCCAAAGCAATGCCTGCGCTCAAAACCAGCGCCCAGGCCCCGGCAAGCAGTCCCAAGGCCATTTGGTGCATTAGTTCTTCAGTTCTTGGAATTGAAGCCGTAGCGTGGCGTACAATGCAGCCAAGATGAGGCTTCCGGTACCAGCCAAAACCACAACCAACCAACGAACGGGGTAGGCCTTTTTTTCGGAGGGTCTAGCCGAATTGACAAGAAATTTTACCGGCAAGACTTCTTCCAAATCCACACGCGATCGATCGTACCTCATGCGCACCTTGACCAGTTCTTCGTTTTCTTTTTCGAGTTGTTCTTTGACGGAATTGTAGGC
>JBJTSS010000349.1:0-1883 GCA_046079785.1 Bacteroidota bacterium | reverse complement strand
GGGGGTTGGGGTTCAGGCCTCTCCTTGGGTTCGTGCCAGCGGGTTTTTGGCTATCGAGTCGATCCAAAAAACCGGGGAAACCTATGCCATCGCCCAGACCCAGACCCATCACACCATCGAAGGTCGTTTGCATGTCAAGGAAACAACCTTGGCCGAGTATGCGGCCAATCCTGCTTCGGGCAATGTTCGTCCCTATGTTTCTGTACGTCAGGACGACGGCTCTACCAAAAAGGTTTATCCTGGAATTTCAAGGGATGCGATCACCCTTTGGCAAAAACGCGATTACGAGGGACACCATTGGGCCATGGCAATTGATCTCAACGCCTGTACTGGATGCGGTTCTTGTGTCGTCAGTTGCCAGGTTGAGAACAATGTACCCGTTGTTGGTAAGCAAGAGGTATTGAATCGCCGTGAAATGCACTGGATCCGCATCGACCGTTACTATAACTTTGATAATCAGGGCGAAGGAAATCAAAATCGACGCATCAATACCGAGGATGACTACGCGGCTATTAACAAACCCGACCAGGTTTCTGTGCTGTTTCAGCCCATCATGTGCCACCAATGCGATAACGCCCCATGCGAAAGCGTTTGTCCGGTCTTGGCCACCGTTCATAGCTCCGAAGGCTTGAACCAAATGGTGTATAACCGTTGCGTGGGCACCCGCTATTGTGCGAACAATTGCCCATACAAAGTCCGTCGCTTTAACTGGTTTTCGTACATCGACAACCCCCAGTTTTACAATAACCCTGCGCAGACCGATTTGGGCCGTATGGTTCTGAATCCGGATGTAACGGTGCGTGCCCGCGGTGTGATGGAAAAATGCACCTTTTGCGTTCAGCGCATCCAGGCAGGCAAATTGGATGGTAAGCGCAAAGGCATGCGTCCTGTCGATGGCAGCATTCAAACCGCTTGTCAACAGTCTTGCCCCGCCGGAGCCATCGTCTTCGGGGACCTTAATGATCCCCAAAGTGAGGTTTCCCGTCTTTTCCTCAATGAGAGGACCTACGGAGTCGTCGAGGAACTCAATGTGCTGCCTTCGGTTAATTTCCTGACCAAAGTCCGTAACACCAACCCGGTTCAAGCCTAAGACAACCCTTATCCTTTTAACACGATCGGTTCAACCAGAAACCTATGTTCGAATCCCCAACACGAAGACCACTGATTACCGGAAAAACCTCGTATTCCCAAATCACCGAGGATATTATCCAACCCATCGAAGCCAAGCCTACCAAATGGTGGTACCTCGGATTTACTGTCTCCTTAGCCGCATTGGGCTTGTGGTTGCTTTCGGTGACCTACTTACTTTTTACGGGGGTAGGGGTTTGGGGTTTGAACAAAACCGTGGATTGGGGTTGGGATATCACCAACTTTGTTTGGTGGGTAGGTATAGGTCACGCAGGCACCTTGATCTCGGCGGTTCTTCTCTTGTTCCGCCAAAAGTGGCGGACCGCGGTTAACCGTTCTGCCGAAGCGATGACCATTTTTGCCGTTATTTGTGCGGGTTCGTATCCTTTGTTACACGCAGGTCGTCCATGGCTGATTTATTGGGTTTTTCCTCTTCCCAATACCTACGGTTCGCTGTGGTCCAACTTTAATTCCCCCCTTCTTTGGGACGTATTTGCTATTTCAACCTACCTAACCGTGTCTTTGGTTTTTTGGTACGTGGGCTTAATCCCTGATTTGGCGACCATCCGCGATCGTGCAGTTGGGATACGGCGCAAAATTTACGGTTTGATGAGTTTTGGTTGGAATGGTTCAGCCAAAGGATGGCAGCGTTTTGAAAGTGTCTCTTTGATTTTGGCTGGACTTTCGACTCCGTTAGTTCTTTCGGTTCACACCATTGTATCCTTCGACTTTGCGACCTCCGTGATTCCAGGTTG
>JBJTSS010000348.1:0-3975 GCA_046079785.1 Bacteroidota bacterium | reverse complement strand
GTACACCGAGTCCTGAGGACGATAGGAACCCAAACGAATTGGCCACGACTGTAATCGATCCGCCCGACCTACGGCCAGGATGGAAGAAGCATCGTAGGGATGACCCAAAGAATCCAAACCATCAAAGGTGACGAAACCCTGGGTTGGCGGCCGTACCGCCATATCGTTGTTACGGTAAACGCTTTGATAAGCCCACAGGGCGGGATGGGCACGGGGCCCCGAATACGAAAAATCATCCTCCAAAGGCAAATCCAAGGTATCGTTTAAGCGGTATGGAGATGGACTCAACCCGTTGGCGACAGCAGGGTTCCGCAATGGCGGAAACGTACCCTCCTGGCCTCGAACCACCAAACAAGCCAAGAGCCAAAACCAAACCAATCCCAAGAATCTCAATCGGTTAACCATAAGTCTACAAAATCCAACGCACGAACTCTCGATGCATTGCCTCCCGCCATCGGCCTTTGACGCACAATCAACGCCTGGTTGCTATCGGAAACTGTGCCCAAATACGATACCGTACCCAGCGAAAGCGAAGACTCCGCCAAAAAAATGCGTGCTTCGTCCAAAGTCAATCCGGTCAAGTTGGGGACATCGACCAAAGAATCGGAATTGTTAAAACCAATATAAAGGTCAATCACACTGCCCCTGGGTAACTTCTGACCAGCCCTCACCTCCCGACCTTGGTATTGCCCACCCAAAACGACCTGATGAGCCAAATCCGGTTTCATGATCAATTGCCCGACCACAAAACCTTTGTTATTCAAATCCATCGTCGCCTTGCGCAGGGACAAATCGGTAAGATCCGGCAAAGCCATGGTGGGCAAATCTGATAAATTCAACGTTAAATAGACCGTACGACCACTCTTAACCTGAAAACCTGCTTCGGGATCGCTTTGGACGACCACGGCGGGTCCCAATCCTTCGGTATAAACCGAATCAACAACCAAGGCCTGAAGGCCAAGGTCCTCCAAGGCGACCACCGCTTCATCCGCACTTAAGCCTCGAAGCGAAGGAACCTGGATGGCATCTCCGTGGGCCGTATACCAACGAAGGGCCAGCCAAACCACCAGAGCCAAAACGGCATTGACCCCCAAAAAGAGGCTTAGGAATCGTCGAACAGGATGCGAACTCATGCCTTGGGTTTTCGTTGTTCGAAGCGTTGAATACCGCGCTCGATTAGTTGAGCGATGAAATCGTGGGGGGTCAAACCAGCCAAAGCCGCTTGATGATAAATGCAGGTTGCCGGTGTCATCCCGGGAAGAGAATTGATTTCAATGATACTAACTTGAATAGGACCAGTTGGTGGAATACCAACAAAGGCATCGATACGGCAATAACCTTCCACCCCGGCGATTTCGGCGGCACGTTGCAGTTGGTCTTGAACCTGGGCCATGATTTCGGATTGACGTAGGGGATCTTTCGAAAAACGCGCCGGTGTAATATTGGTGCCTTCACCGGCCAAAAACTTTTCTTCGAGGCTCAAGATTCCTCTCCCGGCAATGCTTTCGGAGGGTTCAAAAACAAAATATTCGCGGCGACCGCCCTCCAAGCTATGAATCATCATCGCGCCGGTAACCTCCAAAAAAAGCTCCCCATCCTTGCCATGAATAAATTGTTCCAACAAGAAACGATCCGCTGGTTCAAAGAGGGACGAATGGGATAATTTAAAACGTTGTGCCGATTCTAAAGGCCATGTTTGGGAATCCCGAAAACAAAGGTTCGCATAGGCTTCTAAATCGCCTCGATTCTCCAGGCGAAAAACGCCGGTCGAACACCCATCATCCACCGGCTTAGCAACCATCGGCCAAGCATTGAGCGACTCAACCCACGCCTTGCCCTCATCGGAATTCCAAAAGTTGGGCGTGACCATCCATTGATCGGCTACGCTCAAGCCATGTTCCTGCAACAAGCGCCCTGTTCTGTATTTATCGATGGTCAAAGCACTGCTCTCCGGTCCAGATCCGTTGTAGGGAATTCCCCACTGATCCAAACGCTGTTGCAACGATCCATCCTCTCCGGGTCGACCATGCAAGGCGATAAAGACAAAATCAACCCGCTGAGATAGGTGCTCCCATTCCAACGGGACCGCTTCCTCCAAGGAATTTGGCGCATACGTTGCCAAAACCTCCGCAAAATCCTGGCGTATCGTATGCAGGATGTCGGCTCTTTGGGGATGGTCCAAAGCTTTGACAATATCGTCTGCATGGTCTTTGAGGTGCAAATGCATCGGGAGTTGGTGCAACCGCCAAGCCTCTGCGGATCCGCTCAGAAACAAACTAATAGGGTCCATGTTTTCCATGGAGCGCAGCTTTTCAAAAATATTTCTTCCCGATTCGACCGAGATATGACGCTCCGAAGAATACCCGCCCATCAAGACCCCAACACGCAATCGCTTGGCACCGGATTGTTCCAGCTTTTGGAGACCCTGTTCCAGTTGCTGGACCAGGACTTGGGCCTTGCGTAGACCGGGTTGAGATCGAAGCCGAGCATCCAACGAAACACGGATGAGGTAGGTCAAAAAGGCCGAAGGACTTAATCCAATTTCCGCCGCTTGCTGAAAAAAGAACGAAGACGGCATCATTCCCGACGTAGTGTTGGGATCGTTGAGAACAATTTGACCGTTGTTACAATAAAACCCATCAATTCGGGCATAGACTTCCATACCAAAGTCCTGGTACAGTTTTACGCATTGTTCCCGAATGGCTTGCAAATCCGCCTCAGGCAAGTCCATGGGGGTTTTTTTGCGAGCAAAACCCGGTAAATATTTGGAGCGGTAATCGTAGAAACGAGCAGTGGGCACAATTTCGGTAGGAGGCAAAGCCGCAACCGTCCCATCAAGTTTTTGGAGGACAATGCATGAAAACTCCTTGCCCACCAAGATTTCTTCCAAAAGAACTTGGGACTCGGCATCCAAAGATTCCAAATAACAACAAGTTCCCGATGGCTGGTTATGGAGCCAAGACCACCAATCGTTGGGGTTTTCCCACAGCTGCTGGTGGATTCGGTCCCAAACCGGAAAACCTGGACCTGTCCGAAAATCGGCCAAGGATTCCAAGGCGCCTGGACCTCGACTCAACCACGAATCCCTTTCCAAATGCACACAAAAGAAGGCGCGATCCAAGGCCTCCGCCAAAGTCCCGGCCTGGGGTTGGTCCAAAACCGACAAACCCACGCTGCTTCCTTGGTTGGCGGATTTTACAACGCAACCTGCGGGAAATTCTTGGAGCAACGTCTTGACCAAGGCTTGTCGATCCTGTTCGGAGGCCCCGACCCACCGGCCCCGGTCCACATGGACAAAACGTGGGGTTGGCCAACCGGAGGATTGCATTTGTTTTCTTTGTTGGACTTTGTTCATCCCCCAAGCACCGGCGGCTGGACCGCAGCCGGAGTATGGTAGCCCCCAGTACTCCAACATTCCTTGGATGCGGCCATCTTCCCCGTTCCTGCCGTGAAGGGCCAAGAAGGCAAAGTCGATGCGGCCCGACAAGTCCTCCCACGCCAAGGGTTCGCCGATGGCTCGTCTCCAAGACTCCGCCTCCTCGGCCTTGTAAACCTGTTGTTCTGCGTAGGGTAACCAAGTGCCGGATTCGGCGGTTCCGTTCTGAATGGGGTAAAAATCCCGCAGGCTTCCTTTGTACAAATACGACCAGTGTAGGAGAACCAAGTGCCCGAAGGAGTCCACCAAAATGGGATACACCTCAAAAAGGGATTTATCCAGGGTATCGTAAACGGTTCGCCCTCCTGCAAATGAAACCTCCCTCTCCCTGGAATTACCGCCAAAGAGAACGCCTACACGAATTTTTGAGGACTGGGTCTTCAAGATGGGTTTTGGTCGTGAAGGTATTGCTTCCGCTCCAAAAGGGTCTCGGTCGTTTCACGATGATCCGGATCGGGTACGCAACAATCCACCGGGCAAACGGCTGCACATTGCGGCTCTTCATGAAAACCTTCGCACTCGGTGCATTTGTCAGGAAC
>JBJTSS010000347.1:0-1479 GCA_046079785.1 Bacteroidota bacterium | reverse complement strand
GCTAATTCAGCTCCAGCCACAAGGGCATCCAAGGCGTAGCCGCCTTTCTTGAGTATTCGCCAGGCCACCTCGTTGGTCTTCAAACCGTAATCCCAAGTGGATAAGACCAAAGGTCCAGGATTCTTGGACTTGGATTGACCTTGACCTTGGGCCGAAATCTCCGTGACCCACGGCAAATTCAAGCCCAAACCCAGGCCCAACAGTCCACGTCCTTGCCATTTGATAAAATCCCTCCTTTTCATAACAAAACCTATTTATTCAGGATCCCAACCGTGCGGTGCAAACCGCAAGCCCTGTTCTCGCATCCATTTGGAATGACCGCGCAAGCGATCCCGATAATGTTCAAAGGTTCTTTCCCTTCCAACGCTGCGATTCAATGCCGGGGACCACAAGACTTCGGCCAAGGCGGTCATACGCGGCAAGACCATGTATTCGACCTGATCCCAAGTGGTCATGTACTCGGTCCAAACATTCCCTTGAGCACCTTGTATCCATGATACGGCCGACGGCTCCAAATCACCAGGGACCGGCTCGTAGTTGTACACGTCTTCCAGACGATTCAAGCCCCCGATGGCCAAGGGCTCATCGGGACCGGTATACTGATAATGGTCAAAATAACAAGGCTTTCCCGGACTCATGACCACCGCATGGCCGGCTCGCGCGGCCGCTTTGCCGCCTTCGGTTCCCCGCCAACTCATGACCGCCGCACCCTCCGGTAATCCACCTTCCAAGATTTCGTCCCAGCCTATGGCCGATTTGCCTTTGGAGGCCAGGTACTGAATCACCCTCGACATAAACCAGGACTGCAAGGCATGGGCATCCTCCAGATCGTGGGAACGCATCCGTTGTTGGCATAGGGCGCAGGATTCCCACCGGGTTTTGGGGCATTCATCCCCACCGATATGGATAACGGAATCGGGAAAAATCCGAATAACATGATCCAAAACCTGGGTCAAAAAACCAAACGTCGCTTCATTACCCGCGCAAAAAACATCCTCGAAAACCCCCCAATGTCCCGGGACTCCTTGGGAATCAGCACGACAACTCAAAGCAGGATAGGCCGCCAATGCGGCCCTGGCATGACCCGGCATTTCGATTTCGGGGATAACCCGTATGCCCAACGAGTCTGCGAATCGAACCACGGCCTTGATTTCAGCCTCCGTATAGTAACCACCATGCTTTCTGTGGTTGTACAGAAGCGAGTCTTCGACATCCACCGGCCTACCCCTGAGCGTGGCTGAACGCCATGCCGAAACCTTGGTCAAGCCTGGATAATCAGGGACCTCCAAGCGCCAACCCTGGTCATCGGTCAAATGCCAATGAAAGACATTCATTTTGTATCGGGACATCCATAACAAGTATTGCTGAATTTTGTCCGGCTCCCAAAAATGACGGGCCACATCCAAATGCATACCCCGCCAAGCAAAGCGAGGAAAATCCCATACCTGCACCGCAGGCAATGCGCCCAACCGGCGCATC
>JBJTSS010000346.1:0-4631 GCA_046079785.1 Bacteroidota bacterium | reverse complement strand
GTAGAAAATTAAAGAATGGGTTGGAATTGAAGTGAAATACGATTCTGGATTGAAATAGGATTAAGAGTAGGTGAATATAAGGGAATAAATTGAAAAAGCAAGAAATTATGTCCTTGTGGGCATGGCTTTGCGAGCAACTTCCCAGAAGAGAATGCCTGCACATACGGCGACGTTGAGGCTGTGTTTGGTGCCCCATTGGGGAATTTCGACCGAGGAATCGCAGACATCCAGCAGTTCTTGGTCAAGTCCGTCCACTTCGTTACCCAGGACCAAGGCCAGAGGCTGTTGAATATCGGGCGTCCAAAGCTCGAGGGAACACGAAGGCGTTGTCTGTTCAACAGCGCACAGGTGAAACCCCTCCGCCTTCAAATCGAGCAGCGCCTGCAAGGGCTGCTCCCAATCCCGCCAAGGCATGGACAGTTCCGCTCCCAACGCCGCTTTGTGAAGGTCCCGGTGGGGTGGTCTTCCGGTAAAACCGCAAAGGATCAATTCTTGTAACGCAAAGGCATCCGCACTGCGAAATATGCTGCCGACGTTTTGAAGACTACGCAGGTTGCAAAGCACAGCCACGACGGGAATTTTGGGTTTATTTTTGAACTGTTCCAGATCAAGACGGTTCAATTCGGGCATGCTCTTGGGGCGCACGGCGTTGCTTTGGGTTAGGCTAATTTAGATTCCAAACCTACGAATCCCGTTCCGTTTCCTCAAGCTTGCGGTGTATTGCATCGAAGTGATACGATACCGGAACGACCCTACGAACAACCCATGCCTGCCAAATCCGCCAGCGAGACCCCTTTGATGAAGCAGTATGCTCAAATCAAAGCACAATATCCGGAGGCACTCCTTCTGTTTAGGGTGGGGGATTTTTACGAGACCTTTGGCGATGATGCGGTTATTTGCTCCAAAGTACTGGGCATTACCCTAACCAAAAGAGCCAACGGGGCTGCCTCCGAAACCGCTTTGGCTGGCTTTCCCCACCATTCTCTGGACCAATATTTGCCCCGTTTGGTCCGATCGGGCTTGCGCGTTGCCGTTTGCGACCAAACCGAAGACCCCAAGGCCGCCAAAGGGATTGTCAAAAGAGAAGTTACCGAGCTGGTCTCACCCGCGGTGGCCTTCAGTGATTCCTTGCTGGATCATACCCGTAACAATTATTTGGCTGCAGTTTACAGCCCAGGCCAAGGTCAAGTGGGCCTTGCATTTTGCGATGCCACCACAGGCTCTTTTCAGGCCACCCAGGTAGACGTTGTCCAGGTCCCCGGGCTTTTGCAGCGCTATGCTCCACGGGAACTGCTAGCCAATAAACGCCAAAAGAGCGAACTCAAACTTTTGCTCGGGGAAGCCTGGTCTTGGCAATGGGTGGAGGACTGGGTATGGGAAGGGGATAGCGCTCGGCAACGAATCGAGAAGCAATTTCAAAGCCGTTCTATCAAAGGATTTGGCTTGGAAGGCATGGAATCGGCGATTATCGCTTCCGGTGCCATTCTGTATTATTTGAACGAAACCCGCCGGGATGGCCCGTTGCCTTTGTTTGGTTTATCCCGCCTGGATCCGGGTGAATCCCTGTGGATGGATCCCTTTACCATCAAAACCTTGGAAATTTTGGAACCCTCCCAAAGCGGGGGGTATTCGTTAGCTCAGTGTTTGGACGATGCGGTCACACCGATGGGGCAGCGTTTGTTGCGACGTTGGCTTTCATTCCCACTTCGCTCGGTGGCCGCCATCGAAGAACGACTGCAGGTTGTTGATGCTTTGGTGGCTCAACCCGAAATTTGTTCTTTGTTACGAAATGCCATGGAAGGGGTAGGGGACTTGGAACGCATGGCCGCCCGGGTTGGGGTCCTGCGATGTGGGCCACGCGAAATGGTGCAACTGGCACGTTCCCTGGATTCCGCCGCTCAAGTCGCAGAAATTCTTGGCGATCAAGGATCCGATGCATCTTGGAAAAGTGCTTGGGATGGATTGGACTTTTGTGCCGACCTACAGCATGCGATTCGAAGCACCTTAAGCGACGAGGCACCTGCCCTGCTGTCCAAGGGCGGGGTCATTCGAACAGGGTATAATGCGGAATTGGACGAGTTACGTGCACTGAAGGAAGATGCCCGGGGAACCATGCAACAAATGGTTCAGGACGAAATTCAACGTACCCGCATTCCATCCCTCAAAATCAATCACAACCAGGTCTTTGGTTTTTATCTGGAGGTAACCCATGCGCACAAAGACAAGGTACCGCCGGAATGGATTCGTAAACAGACCTTGGTCAACGCCGAGCGTTACATCACGCCCGCCCTCAAATCGTTCGAAGAAAAATACACGACGGCGGACCAACGCATCCAGGAATTGGAGTCCTCCTTGTATTATCAACTCCTGCAGTTCGCGGCAACCTTGGTATCGCGGATTCAAACCACCGCGGCCCAGCTGGCTTCGTTGGATGTTCTCACCGGTTTTGCCCACCTGGCGGTTCAAAGGAATTATCACCGACCCCAGGTCCAAAAAGGAACCCATCTAAAAGCTCAGGCCCTTCGGCATCCGGTTTTGGAACGTTTGCTGCCTGATCATCAGCCCTATGTGCCCAACGACCTTCATTTGGATTCCCAACACGAGCAAATTTGGATGATTACCGGGCCCAACATGGCCGGTAAATCGGCCTTGTTACGTCAAGCGGGTTTGTTGGTGGTGATGGCCCAGATTGGCTCCTATGTTGCGGCCCAGTCGGCCGAAATTGGTTTGGTGGATAAGCTGTTTACCCGGGTTGGGGCCTCCGATAATTTGGCGGCTGGTGAATCCACCTTTATGGTAGAAATGCAGGAAATGGCCACCATATTGCATCATATGACGGGTGAAAGTCTGTTGTTACTGGATGAAATTGGACGTGGAACCTCCACCTACGATGGGATTAGTTTGGCTTGGGCCGTGGCCGCGTATGTTCACGAACATCCCCGATTGCATCCCAAAACCCTATTTGCAACCCATTACCACGAATTGAATCGCATGGCGTCCCTGTATCCGCGCATGGTGAATTACCATGTTGCCGTAGCGGGCGATGGGGAACAGCTTCAATTTCTGCGGGTGCTCAAACCCGGAGGCTCGTCCCACAGTTTTGGATTGCATGTGGCCCGCATGGCAGGGGTTCCACCAGCCGTTTTGGATTTGGCGCAGTCTGTCCTGTCGGGTTTGGAGGCTGGCCGCGACGTTCCCGGTTCTGATCCGGAACATACCCCTGCCAAAGTTCCCGCCCTTCGTTCGCTCCAATTGCAATTGTTTGAATCCGGTAATCCCGGAGAAGCCGAACTGGCCCAGGCCCTTCGTGACCTAAACATCAATCATTTAACCCCGTTGGAGGCTTTGCGTTGGTTGGCCACACAGCAGGGGCGTCTTTTGGGGCCTGCCACCAAAGGTTAGTTTATTCGTTGTCCTCTTCTTCCCAATCCAAAGGAGTCAAGAGCAAAGTACTATCGGGTAACACAAGATGCCGGTACACCGAGGGCCGAAGTCCGACATCACGAACTGCAGAATCTTCCGGGGATAACCAGCCTCTTCGGTAAAAACGATCCCGAATCGCTGTAAAAAACCCGTTGCGTGGCGAAACCCGGCCATCCGGTTCCAAGCAATGTTGCAAAACCCGCGGTCGAGGTACCAGCCCGGCCAAAAAAACACATTGTATGGGTTGCAATTCAGAGGGGGACCGGTCAAAATAAAACCGTGCCGCTTCCCCAATCCCCCAAACATTGTCCCCAAATTCGATAACGTTGAGGTAAACCTCCATCATGCGGGCCTTGGTGGTCAGACGTTGATTTTCGATGAGCCAGGTAAGCAAAAATTCCTCGGACTTTCGAGCAATGGTTTTGCGCGGGTGCAGAAAGATATTTTTGACCAATTGCATGGTAATGGTGCTTCCTCCTCGGGCAAATTTGCCTTGCCTATAATTTTGAGCTAAACTTCGCCGAAATGCTTCGGGATAAAATCCGCTATGGCTATAAAAGTCCCCGTCTTCACCGGTCATGACCGCCTGTTGCATGGCCAGGGGAATACGGTCCAATGGGGTAAAATAGGGATTGTTTGGGCCAACGGTGATGGTCCTTTGGGCGATTCCGTTGCGTTGGACGGTATGTTCAAATGGCCCATTCATTCGGGTCAAATTCGTAGCACCCCACCGAGTAATCTTAAAATCTTTGTGGTCCAGCGCACTGTTTAACCGGCATTGTTGCGGGGTACGGTCCTCCAGCTGCAGCGAGAACCGAAAGCGAAGTTGACCACTACCTTGCATGCCAGCGGTATGCTCAAAAATGCCCCTCGGTAAACTCTTCAAAAACACCGTTGAAGGACACCAAGCCGTCGTCAGTCGAAGATCCCAACGGGCATCCTTGCCACGATCGGCCAAGGCATAAACGCGGACGGGTAGGCGATTCATTCGAAACACCGTGGCGCTATCCACTTCCACAAAATCCGATCCGGCTCGGCCGCTAAAGCGACCTTGTAGCAGGGGTAGTTGTACGGCTTGGTTCGAAATTCGTTCATGTTCCAGGGTCAAACCCAAGGTGCGACCGCTGGCGTCCCATTGGAGCACGCCGTTGTCCATAACAAATTTTTTGATACTAAGCGAACTTTTTCCCAGACCCAAACGCAGGCCC
>JBJTSS010000345.1:0-1283 GCA_046079785.1 Bacteroidota bacterium | reverse complement strand
GGACTGGAAGCCGTCCGCAAGAGGCCGGCCATGTACATCGGGGATATCGGGGTCAAAGGACTGCATCACCTGGTGTACGAAGTGGTGGACAATTCCATCGACGAGGCCTTGGCCGGTCATTGCAACCAGGTTCAGGTGAGCATCTTGGAGGGGAACCGCATTCGGGTTCAAGACAATGGCCGTGGTATCCCGACGGATATGCATTCCAAAGAAAAGCGTTCCGCTTTGGAAGTGGTGATGACCGTCCTGCATGCCGGAGGCAAATTCGATAAAGATTCCTACAAGGTGTCCGGTGGATTGCACGGGGTTGGTGTATCCTGTGTTAATGCATTGAGTACCCATCTTCGTGCAGAAATTCATCGTAACGGAGTGGTGTACGAGCAGGAATACCGCTGTGGCAAACCCCAATTCCCTGTTCGAGAAATCGGAACCACCGAAATCCGCGGGACCATCGTGGAATTTGAACCCGATGCCAGCATTTTTCAGCATACCGAATACCAATACGCAACGTTGGCCAACCGACTTCGGGAATTAGCCTACCTAAACAAAGGCATCCGGCTATCGTTGGAAGATCGTCGCCAAACCCTGGACGATGGGACTTTTCGTCACGAAGAGTTTTATTCCCAAGGAGGACTCCAGGAATTTGTGGCCTACCTTGACCAAACCCGTGAATCCTTGTTGGCGGCTCCCATTTATATCGAGAATCCCAAAGGACCGGTGCCCGTGGAGGTTGCCCTTCAATACAACACTTCTTTCACCGAAAACGTACACTCGTACGTCAACAATATCAATACCCACGAAGGAGGAACCCATATTGCAGGTTTCCGGCAAGCCTTAACCCGCACCCTCAAATCCTATGCCGACAAAGAGGGGCTGACCAGCAAACTCAAATTTGATATTGCGGGGGATGATTTCCGTGAGGGTTTGACGGCGGTGGTATCGGTCAAGGTTGCGGAGCCTCAGTTTGAAGGCCAAACCAAAACAAAGCTGGGCAATAACGAGGTAATGGGCGCTGTAAACTCCGCTGTTTCCGAAGCTTTATCCCATTATTTGGAGGAAAATCCCCGCGAAGCCAAACAAATCATAGCCAAGGTCATCCTGGCCGCAACCGCCCGGCATGCCGCCCGCAAAGCCAGGGAAATGGTTCAGCGAAAGAATGTGTTATCCGGGAATTCCATGCCCGGGAAATTAGCCGACTGCTCTGAGCGGGATGCTTCCCTTTGCGAAATCTTCCTGGTGGAAGGGGACTCGGCGGGTGGTACAGCCAAACAAGGCCGCAACCG
>JBJTSS010000344.1:0-2081 GCA_046079785.1 Bacteroidota bacterium | reverse complement strand
GTTCATTTTCCAGGAGATATTCTGGTGGGGGCTGTCCTCGGTTTATTTTGTGCCTCATTCGCTCTCCTGTTCCGCAAGGAACTTGAACCAACTCATTAACCCACCTTGCATGAATGCCCATTTGGCAGTTGGAATCGCACTTTTGGCCTCAGGTCTTCTGGGCGGATGGTTGGCATCTGGTCGGTTTTTGAGCGGGTCACCCGGTGTTTTTCGATGGCTCCTGACCTTTTGCGGGGGCCTGCTATTCAGCACCGCGATATTGCATTTACTTCCGGAGGTTTTGTCCTACGGGCATCCCAACGAGAATTTGTGGTTACTTGGTGGGTTTTTTATGCAATGGATGCTCGAAAAATTCTCGGCAGGCATTGAACACGGGCACATGCACAGCGGCCACGACCACCGTTGCGATCATCCCATCCACCCCGATCAAGCTCCAACCAACCACCACGAGCACTCCTTGTTCTTTCGAGCAGGGACCGTGCGGTATACCGGACTTATCCTCAGCCTTTCGCTGCACGGTTTGGTCGAAGGCATTCCTTTGGCCGGATCGGTTACCCTTGGTCCCACAGCCACCTTCTGGAGTCCCCTCCTTTTGGGGATTTTGTTGCACAAGGCCCCAACCACCTTCGCACTAACCGCCATGATGATTCAACAAAAAACGAAAACATGGTTCATTGTCGGTTCCGTTTTGGTGGTGGCCTCGATGACGCCCATGGGGATGTTCATGGGTTATTGGATGGGTCAAGGAGGCACCCAAAGCAGGGAGGTTCTGCACGCATTGATGGCTTTAGCCACCGGTTCATTCCTTCAAATTGCGTCCACCATACTCTACGAAAGCAGCCAAAATCATCGGTTAAAACCATCGCAAGCTGTTGGAGCCCTGCTGGGGGCTTTGGTGGCTCTGGCGATGGGCCATCCCCATTAAAACCCCACCAAGCGTATGTTTCAAGAAAACACCCTCCAAGACCGGCATATTTTGGTAACCGGCGGTGGTAGCGGCCTAGGATTGGCCATGGCCACTTATTTTCATCAATTGGGAGCCCATGTAGCGATTTGTGGCCGAAGAACCGACAAAGTCGAGGAAGCGGCCCGTTCCATCGGTTCCCGAGCAGTCGCCATCACCTGCGATGTCCGGGAGACCGATCAAGTTCGTGCGATGTTCGATATCTTAACTCAACGCTGGGGAGTGGTGGACGGTTTGGTTAACAACGCGGCTGGGAACTTCCTGGCAGCCTCCGAAGACCTCAGTCCCAAAGCCTTTAACGCCGTTGTGGATATTGTTCTCAAAGGCACCTTCCATTGCACTTTGGAATTTGGGCAGCGAATTATAGCCGCCAAAATCCCTTCAAGCAATGTTATTAACATTGTAACCACCTATACCGAGACCGGCTCAGCCTTTGTATTACCATCGGCCTGCGCCAAAGCCGGTGTTTTGGCCATGACCAATAGCCTTGCCGTGGAGTGGTCAACCTACGGCATCCGTCTCAACGCCATTGCCCCAGGCCCTTTTCCTACCGAGGGAGCCTGGACCCGCCTTATGCCTGACCCTTCCATCGAAGAAGGCTACAAAAGAGGCATTCCTTTGGGTCGCTACGGTCTACCCGAAGAACTGGCCCAATGCGCAGCGTTTTTGATGAGCCCGATGGCTTCGTACATTCAAGGTGGATGTATCACCATAGACGGTGGTGAACGCCTCATGGCCGGCCAGTTCAATCGCTTTGTACAATGGATGCCCCGCCCCATGATCAAGCAAGCATTTGAGGCCATGAAGCCCCGCAAATAGTTTATCTTTGTAACCAATTATTCGCTATAAATTCTTGCCATGCACTTTAAACTGGCCGTTGCCTTTACCGCTCTAACCCTACTTTGGACCGGTTATATCGTTACCTCCTGTATCATGGCCCCACAACGCCTTGGCTATACCGACATGCTGCTTTTGTGCGGTCTACTCGCTGCCATGAGCTATTTTGCGACCCAGGGCGCTTACAAAGACATTGATAACGAGCGCAAATCCGGCTAATTCGGCCGAAAAACTTCGACGTCACGGGGTGCGCTCCACCCCATTTCGGATTGCTTTGGTT
>JBJTSS010000343.1:0-2331 GCA_046079785.1 Bacteroidota bacterium | reverse complement strand
CCATTCACCACCGCATGTCCCAGCAAATAAAGACAAAGACCCGCAGCGGTACTGAGCACGGCCATGCGATGTACCGTCCTGGTATGCCTCCCCGCCGTGGAACCCGTGAGGGTACGGCTAAGCAGCATGCGTAATTGCGAGGACCAGCGCATAGATTTGTCAAAAGTATGCGATTCCACCTCCAAAAAAGGCAGTCCCTGGGGTTCTTGTTCGGTCTAATCCTGTGGGGATGGGGCTATGCGGGGTTGAGTGGGGCCCAGGTATCCTCAACGAATGCGGTCGCTTATCCCTCGGTGGCGAATCAATGGCCTGCATGGCGGTCCTTGGTTCAAGGCAAAAAGGTGGGTTTGGTACTGCACCAAAGTTCCCTGGTCAAGGGCCGTCTTTTGGTGGATGTGATGTTGGAAGAAGGTGTGTCGGTTCGTTCTTTGTTTGTCCCGGAACACGGATTGCGGGGTGAGGCGGATGCCGGCGCTCAGGTGACAGATGCCGTGGATACCGCGACAGGTATACCGGTTTATTCATTGTACGGCAAACGAAAGGGCCCAACCCAGGAACAGCTCCAAGATTTGGATTTGGTCATCTTTGATTTGCAGGATGTAGGGGTTCGATTTTACACGTACCTAAGCACTTTGCATTATGTTATGCAGGCCTGCGCTTGGTCCAAGACGCCCTTGCTGGTTTTGGATCGCCCCAATGTTAACGACTATACCGTGGATGGTCCGGTTTTGGATACAGCCTTTCGATCCTTTGTGGGACTGCATCCCATACCGGTGCTTCACGGCATGACCCTTGGTGAATTGGCCCTGATGATTCGCGGTCAAGGTTGGATTGATTCAGCACAGGCATTACCATTGACCGTACTTCCTATGGAAGGGTACCGCAAAGGCCTGCGTTTGCAGCCGGAACGTGCCCCTTCGCCCAACCTCCGGGATTCGTTGGCCCTGGCTTGGTATCCCACGTTGTGTTTCTTTGAGGCTTGTCCCGTTTCGGTGGGCCGGGGAACAGCGAGACCTTTTGGTTTGGTCGGAAGCCCATGGTACACGAAGGGGGATACTTGCTTTGTCCCCAGGGCATTGAAGGGGAGGTCTCTTCAGCCGGTTTTGGAGGGACAAATTTGTTGTGGATTCCGAATGGACCATCGACCGGGTATGCCGGTTGAAGGCCCGGGTTTGCATTTAGCGATGATCCAAGAATTTTGGACGACCTATCAGCGACAGCATCGAAACCAAAGTACCCAAGACCAGGCTACAATTTTTTTTAAGCCTTTTTTTGATTTGTTAGCGGGTGGGCCGAATCTGCGTTTACAATTGCAAGACCATACACCCCTTCGCAAAATCCGCAAAAGTTGGCAAAAGGATTTGCAGGAATTTAGGGCCTTACGAAAACCTTACTTGCTTTACCCCTAATCTTTGGTCAAAATGAACTATGTTTTTTACGGCACGCCAGAATTCGCAGCGGTTTCGTTGAAGGCCTTGCTGGACCAGGGTTGCCGCCCTTTGGCGGTGGTTACGTCTCCTGATCGTGCATCGGGTAGAGGCCTTCGAACCGGATACACCCCTGTTAAGGCCTTGGCCCTGGAGCATGAGTTAACGGTATGGCAACCCGAAAGCCTTCGCGATCCCAATTTTCTGGCCGATTTAAGGAATCTAAAAGCTGATTTTCAGCTGGTTGTGGCTTTTCGTAAATTACCACCCGAAGTTTGGGACGGCTTTCCTTGCGGAACCTGGAATCTTCATGCCTCGTTGTTACCGGATTTAAGGGGAGCCGCTCCAATACATTGGGCTATACGCTGGGGCTATACCATCACCGGCTTGACCGTTTTTCGAATCAACGATCGCATCGATACCGGCGAGATGTTGGAGCAAACCAGCGTGGAGTTACCGCCAACGTGGAATGCAGGTGATCTTCACGACGCCTTGGCAAAAATTGGAGGTGAGCTCTTGGTTCAAGCTGCTCATCAAATCGCGCGTTGTTCCATCACGACCCGTCCCCAACCCGAGGTGGCCACCCTTCGTGCCGCACCCAAAATATCCAAAGAGGATGCCGTCGTGGATTGGAATCAAAGCACCACTTCGTTGGTTCATTTTGTAAGGGCGTTTGCACCAACACCGGGAGCAAGAACCTATTTGGGTGATCGGCAATGGATTTTGCTTGAGGTGGCAAAAACCGATATAACGCATACGCTCTTGGAGGATGATGGGGCCCAGGTCCAACCGGGGACCCTTCGCGTTGTGGGGACTCGCTGTTGGGCCCGAGGAGGCGATGGCTGGCTTGAACTATTGGAAATCAAGCCTCAAAACAGCAAGGCCATGCGAATGGACGCTTTTT
>JBJTSS010000342.1:0-3992 GCA_046079785.1 Bacteroidota bacterium | reverse complement strand
AGGGGTTCAAAGCGGTGGCGACCTGGGTCGATTGGCCCGAGGACCGATCGGCACCCAGGCTACAATGGCAAGAATGGTTGGGAAAGTCCGGGGAACACGGCACGGAGATGGCCGCAATTGGGGTTGAATTTGGCTTTGATTTGCATTTTGGGGCCGATACCTTGGAGGAAGCCGCCGGTATTTCGGTAGGGGTTCGTTCCGAAGATTTAGCCCAGCGCAGGGATTTTCGGGGCGTCCCTACTTTGACCATCGACCCCGAAGACGCCAAAGATTTTGACGACGCATTGTCGGTGGTACCCCTGGGCGAAGATCGATGGGAGGTCGGCGTCCATATTGCCGATGTCTCGTACTACGTCCGAAGAAATACCGCCCTTGATCGGGACGCCTCATCCCGAGCAACGTCCGTTTATATGGTCCACCAGGTCTTGCCCATGTTGCCTGAGCATTTATCCAACCTGGTTTGCTCGCTGCGACCGGACGAAGACAAATTGTGTTATTCCGCGGTTTTTCAGATCAACCGCGAAGGCCGGATTTTGGATACTTGGATTGGGAGAACCTGCATTCGTTCCCAGCGACGCCTGACCTACCAAGAAGCCCAAACCATTTTGGACGAAGCCCAAGGGGATCACTTACCGGAGTTGCAGGCCTTGAATACCATTGCTTTGGCTTTGCGGCAACGACGCTTCGAGGGAGGGGCCATTGGTTTTGAAACCGAAGAAATTCGCTTTACCCTGGATGAGAACGGTTTTCCTTTGGCCGCTGCGCCCAAACAAAAAATTGCAACCCATGGGTTGATTGAGGAGTGGATGCTTTTGGCCAACCAGGCGGTGGCCCGCAAATTAAGCGATGCGGTTCAGCAAGGTTTGATTCCAGCTTCGGTTTACCGGGTTCACGATTACCCGGATCCGGAGCGTTTAGCCAAATTGGCCGCATGGGCTGATTTATTCGGGTACGCCCTGTCCATACGCAGCAAGAGTCAGGTGGCCGCTTCCCTGAACCGATTAATCCAGGAGTCGGAGGGCAAGCCCGAGGCGGCGATCCTGCAGCAATTGGCCATCCGTTCCATGGCCAAAGCGGTTTATACAACGCGCAACATAGGGCATTATGGCTTGGCCTTTGGGCACTACACGCATTTTACTTCGCCTATTCGCCGCTACCCGGATTTGTTGGTGCATCGTTTGTTGGCGCATTTGGACGGTAGCGGAGCAGGTTTTCTGTACCCGGAACCGGAACTGGAGCGAATTTGTCGCCACGATAGCGAAAAAGAAAGAAACGCTGCGATGGCAGAACGTGCGGCGGTTCGATTCAAACAATTGCAAATGCTGGGTGGTCGGCTCCACGAAGAATGGGAGGGTTCGGTGACTTCCGTTGGGGATCAGGGTGCATGGGTTACGCTGGATTTTAACCGTTGCGACGGGCTCTTGCCCATGTCTTCGTTGGATGACGATCGTTATTATTACGACGAAGAAGAATTGGCCTTGGTGGGTCGAAGCGGATGGGGTCGAATTCGACCCGGCCAACGCATGACTGTTCGCATTACCAAACTGGATTTGCGGCTTCGTCGTTTGGAACTGGAACCGGTCGACGGGGGGCAAAAACGATAAAATAATTAATAATTTGTTATGAATTTCGCATCCCAACGCTTACTAGATTCTATCCCCAATACCGGCGGTTCGGGGGCTGAACATACGCAGCAGCGTCCGTCCTGGGCTCCCACCGTCGAAGGTTACCAAAAAGCGATCGAAGAAGGGCTTCGTTCCTTGGGCTGGAAGACTGCAGAGCCCCAAGGCTTGTACGAGCCGATGGATTATTTTTTGGGATTAGGAGGCAAGCGCCTGCGGCCTGTGCTTTGCCTCACGGCCTGTGGGATGACCGGTAACGACCCCATGCTGGCTTTGCCCCAGGCCTTGGCGGTTGAGATTTTCCACAATTTCACCTTGTTGCATGACGATGTTATGGACCGATCGCCGTTGCGTAGGGGCCAAGCCACGGTGCACGAACGCTTTGGTGTCGATGCGGCCATCTTATCCGGTGATGCATTAATGATTGAGGCCTACACCCAGCTTTCCAAGGCCCATGGCTCGGTTCTTCCTGCCTTGTTGGATGAATTTAACCGGGTAGCCATGCAGGTTTGTCGAGGTCAACAGCAGGACATGGATTTTCAAAAACGCCAGGGGGTATCGGTGGAGGAGTACCGGGAAATGATTGGCCTCAAAACGGCGGTACTCTTAGGCTCATCCCTCAAATTGGGGGCCTTGGTCGGCGGTGCTTCGTTGAGCGATGCCGGGGTTTTGTTCCGGGTGGGTTATTTGGTGGGTTTGGCGTTTCAGGTTCAGGACGATTGGTTGGATGTGTACGCTGATCCTGACCGTTTTGGCAAACAAATAGCCGGGGATATCAAGGCATGCAAACATAGTTTTTTGAGGGTGATTGCCGAGAAAATGGCAAGCCCGGTTCAAAGGGATCAATTGCAACGTTCTTTTGATGGTATCGCAGCAAGGGGCCATGAGCCTGCGCCGGATCCCCAAGGAATAGACGAGGATGTTCAAAACGTGATAAGCATTTACAACGGTTTGGGACTGCAGGATTTGGTATGGCAATACCAGCATCAATTGCTCGAACAGGCCATGGATTTACTTGCTTCCCTGCCTTTTGGTTCATCGCAAGCGGCCCTCTTCCTGAGAGAATACGCACAATATTTGGCCAATCGCCAAGAATAGGGAAACGATCATTGGAGGTGACCCTTCCAATCGGCGCTAGAGCTAGCGCTAGAGCTAGCGCTCTCCCGTACTAACCCTTGCTTTACAAGAAGCCCAGCTCCAACTTCGCTTCCTCGCTCATCAAATCCTGGGACCAAGGCGGGTCGAAGGTCAAATCCACTTGAACATCGATAACGCCATGAACGCCCCTGATTTTGTCGGCCACCTCACCGGGCAAAGTGCCCGCGACCGGACAAGAAGGCGAAGTCAGGGTCATGGTGACCTGGACCAGCCCTCCGCTGCGGACTTCTACCCCGTAAATCAACCCCAAATCGTAAATGTTAACGGGAATTTCAGGGTCGTAAATAGTGCGTATAATGTTGAGAACAGCGTCTTGGGTCTCCACGAACGTGGGTTCCTTGCTGGTGGTCGGTTCAGTGACCGCGACGGCGGGAGAGGATGGGGTAGGCTCAGGGGATACCGGGGTTGTTTCTGCCGGGCGGTACAAGAGGGCCAGTTGCCGGATACGATCCAACATGCCGGCCAATCCGTTGGCTCGGTTAGGAGACAAATGGTGTTGCAATCCGGTTTTTTGGTGCAGATCAAAGGTCGTCCCCAGAATATCGCTGGGTTTTTGGTGCTGAAAAACCTTGAGCAATAACGTCATAATGCCTTTGACCAACAAAGCATCCGAGTCCGCTGCAAATTGCAAACGGCCGTCGGGCAGGGAGGTGGCCCTCAGCCAAACTTTGGATTGACAACCTTTGATTAGAAGGGCGTCGTTTTTGAAGGACTCCTCCAAAGGAGGACATTCTTTGGCCAATTCCAGGAGGTATTGGTAACGATCTTCCCAGTTTTCCAACAAAGCAAAATCGGCAGCCAGTTGTTCCTGCAAAACCGAGGGGGAGGGTGGGATTTTAGTTTCCATAACCAAGCATACGTCGGGTTTTGAGCAAGGATTCTCCCAAGTAATCCAGCTCCGCGATGGTATTATAAAAACAAACCGAGGCGCGAACGGTTCCTGGTAGATTCCATCGCTTCATCAAAGGTTGCCCGCAATGGTGTCCCGTTCGCACGGCGATTCCCATGCTATCCAAGAGAAGTCCAACATCGTAGGGATGGGCGTCTCCCAAGAGAAAACTCTGGACCGAAGAACGAATTGGGGCCTCGCCAATTTTTCGTAGACCGGGTATGCGGTCCAAAACCGATTGCAGGTGTTGGTACAAGTCTTTTTCGTGTTCAATCACCATTTCCCAACCCAACGAGGTGAGGTAATCGATGGCGGCTCCCAAG
>JBJTSS010000341.1:0-2943 GCA_046079785.1 Bacteroidota bacterium | reverse complement strand
CCGCTTTATGTCGGGTGGGGGGTCGCCATTCGCTACCTTGGTTTTGCGGAATAATAACGGTTACGCTGAGGCTGCACCCGGATTCACCTTGCCCAACGGTTGGGCAGCCATGGTTTATGAATCCGATTCAATTGCCTCCTATGCTTCTTCGAACTACAACAACCTATACCTCAAGCCCGTTGCTGGGCAGGTGACGCAGCCCAACCTGGTGGGATATTCCAATCCATTGTTGACCTTTACGGCCTTGGCGCCTTGGCGAACCCTGACCGGCAAAGATTCTAATTCGGTTTCGCTTAATCCATTATTTATTTCCCCAAGTTTGGCCGTTCCTGGTGCCTCGGCTTATAATGATTTAGGGACACCATTTGGTGGGATAGGGACGGATTTGACGGGTTCATCCCGTAACGGCTCAACCCCCGATATAGGGGCCTATGAGTTCACCCCGGCCCCTAACGATGTTGGGGTGGTGCAATTGGTTGGTCCCGGTTCAGGTTGCGGTTTGGGTTCTGCCCTAAGCGTTTCGGTGCGGGTTAGTAATTTTGGCTCGGTGGCCCAAAGTAATTTTGGCTTGGGCTATTCCATGGCTTTTGGACCTGTTGTTACGGGGACATTCACCGGAACCCTGAATCCCGGGGATACGGCTCTCTTTACTTTTCCCGGCACGGTCAACCTCTCAGCGCCTGGATCCTATGCGTTTACTGCGTTCACGACCTTGGGGTCGGATGGTCAGTTGTTGAACGATACCTTGCAAGCGACGGTTTTGAATTCGCCTTTGACCGGCTCTGCTCCCTATCTCGAGAATTTTGAGACCACGGCACCGGGTTGGGTGAGTTGGGGTACCAACAGTTCGTGGCAACGTGGAACGCCTGCTGGATTGGTGATTAATACGGCTGGAGGAGGAACGCAATCCTTCATGACCAATTTGATAGCACCTTACAACGCTTTGGAATTGAGTTATTTGGAGTCGCCATGCATGAATTTAAGTGGCACAACCAGCCCCCAAGTTCGGTTCAAGATTTGGTGGGAAACGGAGCGGAATTGGGATGGACTTCAGTTGCAATACTCCACCAACGGTGGTGGCTCGTGGACGGTACTGGGTGCCGTTGGTAGCGCGGGCAGTCTGAATTGGTACAATACCACCTTGGCCAACGGCCCAGGAACGGGCATGACCTGTTGGAGCGGTTCGCAAACCAGTGTTCCTTCGTCAGGTTCCGGCGGTTGGGTAACGGCTATCCATCCTTTGCCCGGATTGGCCGGGGTGAGTGGGGTGAAATTCCGTTTTGTTTTTGTTTCGGATGCTTCGATTCAAGCCGATGGTGTGGCCATTGATGATTTTAGAGTTTCGGATCCCCCCCCGGTTGAAGCAGAGATGATGCGATTGACTTTGCCAAGCAGCGCTTGCGGATTGCCGGCCAATGCCCCCATTATTGTTCGTATCAAAAACAACGGGACCACCACGTTGACCAATCTACCGGTTCGTTACCGCATCAACAATTTGCCGGTTGTGCAGGAGGTCGCTGCTGGTCCTATCCTCCCCGGGGATTCATTGACCTATACGTTTACCGCAAGGGCTAATTTGTCCACCGCAGGAACCTATGCTATGTTGGCTTACGTGGCCGTGACCGGGGATGCGGATTTGTCCAACGATACCTTGCGTGGTTCGGTAACCCATGTTCCTACGGTTTCTAATTTTCCTTATACCGAGAATTTTGAAGCCAACAACGGATCTTGGTTCAGCGGCGGATTGAACAGCACATGGGCCTGGGGTACACCGGCCGGCTCGGTGATTAACAACGCGGCCAGTGGTCAGCGTGCCTGGGTGACCAACCTCACCGGTTCGTACAACGCCGACGAGAATAGTTTTTTGCAGATGCCTTGTTTCAATTTTACAGGAATCCAAAACGCTACCTTATCCTTTAGCCTTCATTACGATACCGAAGACACTTACGATGGGTTGCAGGTTCAATATTCGACCAACAACGGATTAACTTGGTTGGTCTTGGGGAATGTAGGCAGTGGTACCAACTGGTACACCAATGCTTCGGTCTCATCCTCCAATGGGCCGGTTTGGGATGGGACCTCCTCCGGATGGGTCCGTGTATCGCATCCGTTGACCGTTTTGAACAACCGGGCCTCCGCTAGAATTCGATTGGTCTTTACCTCGGATCCTTCGGTTCAGCAGGAGGGCGTGGCCATTGATAGTGTGGTGATTTCGACCGGGGTTTCCAATACCCCCGATTTGGGCGTGGTCCAGATTTTGGAACCGACCACCCCCATCCTTAACCAAAACAATACGGTCAAAGTGGTAATTAAGAATTTTAGTAGTTCCATTTTGAATAATTTCTTGGTTTCGTATTCGGTTAATGGAACATTGGTTAACGGGAATACCTTGTCTCGCTCGGTTCAACCCAACGACACGATTCATCACACCTTTACCGGGTTGTGGAGGCCAAGTGTCGGGGGTACGCATCGCCTTTGTGCCTACACGGGTCATATGCCTGGTCAGACCAACAACGCGAACGATACCGCGTGCAGAGTCTATACCGCCGTCGGCCTGTATGACCCAAACCCAGCGGGTATTCTCTTGTATCCCAACCCAACCAAGGATAGGGTCTTGCTCCAAGCCGAATCCGGAGATTATGTTGCGTTGACTTGGCGGGATGCCGGGGGGCGCCTACTTTCGGAACAATTCCTGGATTTCTGTTTGGGAGGCAACGAAGGGGCAGGGTCCGGATTAACCGTGACCACCGAAACCGGTGCTTGGGCTCCAGGTTGGTATTTTGGAACCTTGACCAAGCGTGATGGAACAGCCATCAGGTTACGCTTGATGGTGCAGCCCTAGTGAATGCCTTGCATCATCCGCTTCATGGGGCGGTTGAGCAGGGCCAGGATGAGGGCGGCTGCCAAGGCGTAGTAGCCCAATTGGAGGTAACCGCTGGTATA
>JBJTSS010000340.1:0-1343 GCA_046079785.1 Bacteroidota bacterium | reverse complement strand
TTCTTGGGTTGCCAGGCCTGGGAATGGACCCACCTTCATCACGATGGGGCTTGGTGGGGATCCAATCCATTTTTGAATGCCGACGGTAGCCCAGGTCAAGTCAATTTCACCAACTTGTTTTTTACCATTACCGGATTTCATGGATTCCACGTTTTTAGCGGGGTGGTCATCAATATTATCGTGACCATCATGACGATGGCTGGAGTTTTTGACCGCCGTGGCACCTACGAAACCATCGAAAAAATTGGCTTGTATTGGCACTTTGTCGATTTGGTTTGGGTCTTTGTCTTTACCTTTTTCTACCTCATTTAATTTTCTCCCTAAATCCGTTTACTATGTCCGGGGAACACAGCAACAGTTTTGATATCAGTGGTATTTGGAGGGTTTTTTGGGTCCTCTTTGCCATCACCGCCGTCGAGTTCGTTATCGCTTTGGCCATTCCTGAAACATTCATGGCCAAACCCATCAAGAATGTGATTTACATCGCCTTGACTTTGCTCAAGGCCTTTTATATCGTTGCCTATTTCATGCACCTCAAGTTTGAGAAAATCAATTTGATTTACAGCATTTTGTTGCCGACGATTTTTGTGATGGGGGTTATCGCTGCCTTGATGTACGAGTCGGATTATTGGTTTACCCTGCGCTGATGCGCCAATACGGCCTGCTCTTCGTGATGCTGGGCCTCCCCGTGGTGATTTACTTGTTGTACGTCAACACGGCCGAGAACCGATACCAGTCCCTTCCTATTTTCGGGCCTCGTAAGGTCCTGCCGACTGCCGTGGCGGACGGCAAAACCCATCCCGACGATACCCTCTTCTATGAATTACCAGGGGTGAAGTCTTGGTCTGCAGGTTCGGTTAATCCGGTTCATATAGTTCATTTGGTTCGTTACGATGGGGCTGCTCAAAGGAAGAAACTCCGGACAGCCCAGGCATCCCGAGTCCAGGACGTGTTCAAGAAGAACCCCTTGGTGCATCAGTATTGCTTGGGCATCCATAGCGGGGTGGAGCTTGGACCTGGGGATGGTACCCTTTGGTCGCCCTTGATGCCTTTGGAACAGGTTTTGGATTCTGCGGCCAAAGCGCAACTGTGGCAGGACTTACGGGTTTTTACTCCGGATTGGCAACAAATTTTTCGTCAGATTCCTCAGGAAGATTTGACGCTCTTGGTGGATCGACGTGGCAGGGTGCGTGGCTTTTATAGGGGAGTTCTCAAGGACCAGACCGATCGACTCATGGAGGATACCCGAACCTTGATTGCCGAATATGCCAATACGCCCAATCGTAGGCGACGTCGTTTGTAAATTTGCAGCATGAAAATCAAAGATTTGGGTAATCGACAGG
>JBJTSS010000339.1:0-4514 GCA_046079785.1 Bacteroidota bacterium | reverse complement strand
CGTCAGCGACTACGGTACCTGGAGGAACGCTTACGCCCACTCCTCATCGGGGTACCGGAACTTCGGCCTTGGTCAATGCGCCAATCGGTAGTTTTGTTTTGGGTTCTGCGGTGACAACGACCAACAATTCTTCAGACTCATCCGCCGGTGCTACCAATTTTACATGGTCCACCACCAATTACCCGGCCATCAATACCAACACGCTTCGCGGCTATCAATTCAATGTTTCAACAACAGGTCGCAAGAATATTCTTTTGAGTTTCGATCTCTACCATTCGGCCACGGCTTCTCGATTTGTTCGATTGGAATACTCCACCAACGGAGGTGGAACCTGGACGCCGTATACAGGATCCGGAACCGACACAGCCAATCTATACCGGGCGAATCTTGGTGGGAATCGATGGTACCATAATCGAACAGCTAATTTTTCGGGCCTAAGTGGTGTGGATAATAACGCTGCATTTTCGGTCCGTTTGGTGTCAGTTTTCTCGCCTAGTGGAACCGGGTATGTGGCGGCCACCACGGGCCAAACCTATTCGACAACGGGGACATTGCGAATGGATGCCGTGACCTTGACCGGGGAGATCGACGGGTACTGCAATTGGTTGGCCCAGGTACCAGCGGTTTCGGATAGCGATACCGTGGCTTATTATGTTCGGGCTTTGGATCGCTCGATCCGCAACAACCAAGCCATTAATCCATCCATAACCAATCCCCGAGTTTTTGTTGCGTTGAACGGACTTAATTTGCCGTACCAGGATGGTTTTGAAGTCAGTAATGACTTGTGGTCTCCTTTTGTTTTAAGTGGCCCGGTGAATAATCCGGTCTATACCCCCGGGGGTTGGGTTCGTGGAACTCCAGGGAAGAGTATTATCAACAATGCTTTTGCAGGAACCAAGGCGTGGACGGTGGATTCTCTTAACGGAAATTACCCGAACAATGCATTTTATGTTTTGGAATCGCCGGTCTTTAATTTTCAAGACGCTGAGCAGTCCTTTCTCAGCTTTATGCAATGGAGGGCCATTGATAGCGGCGGCGTTACGAACCCCGCGAGTGCCGGTGCTGGGGATGGTTTTTGGGTGGAATATACCCGTAATATTGCCGTCCCTAATTGGCAAAAATTGGGAATTTACAGTGCTTTACCCAATGCAGCTCAGAGCAATTGGTACAACCGCCCCAGCATCAGTGGTTTGACCACGAGTGGGGCTTGGGATGGACGGAACGGTGGGTGGAGATCCAGTGAAATTCGCCTCCCTGACTCCTTATTCAAAGGAACGGCCTTGGGTGGAACGGCGACCAAGGTTCGTTTTCGTATGGTTTTCCGTTCGAACGGCACGACCAGTTCCAACGGGGTAGCTGTAGATAACATGACCGTTGCCATGCCCCCTGTCCGGGACATCGGGGTGCAATTGATCGCCTCCAATGCGGCGGGTACGCTGATCTCGGTACCCAATAACAATTACCAAGTCCGAGGGGGTGAGCCTTTTGCCGTTTTTGTTCGTCTCCAAAATTTTGGTCTTCGGAATATTGTAGACACGCTGATACCGGTGGTTGTTCGAATTGGTAGTTTTTCCCAGACCACCCAAGTTCGGCTAACCGATACTTTACGGCCAGGGAGTACCACCACCACGGCGCTTCGGTTGGATTCCATCATGTCCGCGCCTTTACTCTGGTTTACCTTGAAAGCGCACACCGCCATGGGTCAGGATGGCAATTCGTCCAACGACTCTTCTTCGGTTTCGATGTATGGGGTTCCAATCCTCAATGTACCGAGCAGCGATTCCTACGATTCTGCACCTGACAATTGGTTGCCTGTGGCAATGGGAACCTCCAACAACCCTTGGCAGCGTGGTATACCTACCGGACCCCAACTCAATGCGGCCTTTAGTCCACCCAACGTTTGGGGTACCGTCCTCAACGGGAATCCTACATCGGGTCAAGGCGGGTACGTTCTTTCTCCCTTGTACAATTTCCGAAGCAGTGTCAATACGACCTTACGCTTTCGGATGAATCGTCGCTTGGGTAATGCAGGTTCTGCCTTCCGGGTTTCCTTCGTGGACGAATTGTTTTCTTCTTGGCAAACCCTGGGTTCGGTGTCTGACCCAACCGGGGTGAACTGGTACAATACGACGGGTACCATCGGTGGCATAGCTGGCCCAGCCTGGAACGGTAATTCCGGATCGACCGGGGGATTAGCCGATTACGTAGAGCATAGCTTGGAATTGCCGGCAACCTTCAATTATCGTAACAACCGGGTCCGTTTCCGTTTGGATTTTCAAAGTGGATTTACCCCTACCGAGGGTGTAATAATCGATAATTGGGCTATCGTACCCCCACCACCTCGTGAAGTGGGTATGCGTCAAATCTTGAAGCCCGTGGCCTGTCCGGACTCCCTGAAGGCTACCGATACCATACGAGTTGTTATCCGCAATTTTGGTGGAGATACGTTGTTTGCGATTCCATTCAATTATCGGTACGATAACAATCCCCCGGTATTGGCGACACCTTTTGTCTTTACCACTCCGGTGCCACCGGCGACCGAGGCCACCGTCACTTTACCGGCTATTTCATCCCCATTGCCCCCAGGTACCTATACCCTCAAAGTCTTTACCCAACTCAGCGGAGATCCTCGGGCCAACAACGACACCATCACCCGTTGTATCAAAGCGATCCCGGTGAACGATTTGTTGATGGTCAACAACATCGTTCCGATGAGTGCAATTTGTTACCCGAGCGGCCCTCGTCAAATTAAATTCAGGATCCGGAACATCGGGCACTCACCGACCACTTCGTTTACGGCGGGGTACCGGATCGATACGTTGCCGCCTTTCATCCAGACTTTCAATCGGGTGATACTCCCCAATGCCTTTGATACCGTGGTCATTACCACACCAGCCACTATTCCTAACGGGTACACCACCATAAGCATGTTTGTGAATGGCGGTTCAATCGACCCGGTTCGAAACAACGATACCCTCAAGGTTACGTTGTTTGGTCGTGAGCAGGTAAATCTAACGCATGCTAACAATTTTGAAAGGCAGGGGTACAGCCCGTATTGCGATACGTCCCTGTCCAATGCGGTAACCGATGTTCGATATACGCCGGTGCCTTCGTTGAACAATACCCCTGATTTTTCGCTATACATGGGTACGGAATTTTCGGGGGCGTCCTTCAATACGGTCATTCCTCTCAATCCTTGGGCAGACTCTTGGAACGGAACCTACCTAAGCCGTGTTGTCATCCCGGTCAATACGTCCAATCGTTCGAATATTCGAATCCGATTTAAATTGCTACAGGTTGCCGGTGATAATGCGGCCGATAAGCGAATTTCGTTGCTTCGGGTCGTCGCCAACGGAAGGCAGGTAGGGTCAACCCTTCAACCCCTTGTCGCCACACCGGCCAATAATCCCTTCCAAACCATCGATTTTGGATTGGATACGACCTATGTGCCCGGGGATCCTTTGATTATTGAGCTGCAATCCAAGTGTCGCTACCGCTTTTTGCCTGCAGGTACGGGTGGAACTGATCGGAACGGAAACTTTATTGATGATATAGTCATCTACAATTCGGTGACCAACGGGGCTGAAGTTATGGAAGTGATTTACGATCCACCATTCCCAACCCCTACGACACCGGTGACGGCCAAAGCCCGGATACGAAACAATTCCAATCCGAACTATAACCTAACGTCAACAACCTTGGAATTGAAACTGAATGGTGCCTTGGTTCAGAGTGTTACCACACCATTGACGTTGCCTTTCATGAGGGACACCTTGTACACTTTTAGCAATACCTTCAATTTGGGACTGGGATCCAACGACTTATGCGTCACATCCTCCCTTCCCAACGGTCAGGCCGATGGATTCCCGCTGGATGATACCTCCTGTGTCGATGCGGTTGGTTTTCCATTGGTGGATACCTTCCCGTATTGCAATAATTTCGACGAAGGTCAACCGGCATGGCTGACCCGCAACCCCATTACCCTCCGCAATTCGGGTAATTCTTGGAACTTTGGAACACCTGCCAAAGGTTTAATTAACGGTGCGGCATCAGGGCTTAATGCTTGGTACATCGATTCGGACAGTACATACAAACCTTACGATAGTTCGGCCTTGTATACCCCCATATTCAAGACCACCAAGGATTCTTGTTATCGGGTCAAATTCGTAACCCGTTTTATGACCGATTTTTGGGCCAACGATACCTCCAATGCACCATTGCATGGGGATGGCGGAACCTTGGAATATTCCACCGATGGGGGAACACGATGGAATTCGTTTGGTTATTTGGATACCCTAACCAACGAGTGGTATAACGCCATCATTCAATCCTTGGCGGTCTTTAATTCCCAGCAAAACATTGTGGGTTTTGGTTGGTCCGGTGTTTCACCGGTGGCCTATGTTCCGATGATGCAGATTTTTAATACAACGGACAATGCCGAGGTCATTTTCCGCTTCCGTTTTGCCTCGGATTATGCTTTCCAGGGCGAGGGTTGGGCCATTGATGATTTTTGT
>JBJTSS010000338.1:0-1808 GCA_046079785.1 Bacteroidota bacterium | reverse complement strand
AGAACCCTGCCCTCCAGCAATTCCAACAAGGCACCCCCGCCGGTGGATACGTAGGATACCCGATCTTGAACCCCAAAACGATGAACCGCTGCAGCCGAGTCGCCGCCACCAATCAGGCTGAAAGCCCCTCCTTCCGTCGCTTCGGCAATGGCCTCGGCGATGATTCGGGTACCCGTTTCAAAATTGGAGAACTCAAAGACCCCGGCAGGTCCATTCCACAAAATGGTGGCTGCATCTTTGATGTGGGAAACCATCGTTTCTATCGCTGCGGGACCCAAATCCAAGCCCATCCAACCAGCAGGAATAGCGCTGTTGAGGGCTACTTGACGTTGAGCATCGTTCGCAAAGGAATTCGCAATCTGTGAATCTTCGGGAATAACCAAATCAACCCCCAGATCACGGGCTTTCTGACCCAAGTCCCGGGCCGTCACCAGGAGTTCCTCTTCGCAAAGGGATGAACCGATTTCACCCCCCATGGCTTTGCAGAAGGTGTAGGCCATACCACCAACGATCAGGAGGCGGTCTACCTTGGGGAGGAGGTTTTCGATTAACAAAAGTTTATCCGAAACTTTGGCCCCACCCATAATGGCGGTAAACGGTCTCCGCGGTTGATCCATAACGCGGGCGGCTTGATCCAATTCGGCTTTCATCAAAAAACCTGAGGCCACCTGGTCACCAAAAAAACGGGCGACGGTTGCGGTGGAAGCATGTTCCCGATGGGCGGTCCCAAAGGCATCGTTCACATAGCACTGGGCATGTTGAGCGAGTTTTTGGGCGAATTCCAGATCCCCTGCCTCTTCTTGGGAGTAAAAACGAACGTTCTCCAAAAGGAGCAAGGAACCGGCCTGAAGATCGGCCGACGCCTCAAAGGCTTCGTCGGAAATACAATCGTTGACAAAACGAACCTTGCGACTAAGCAAATCCTCCAAGGCAGGAAGAAGGTGCCTCAAAGAGAAACGGTCTTCGGGACCTTTTTTGGGACGCCCCAAATGAGAGCACAAAATAACGGCAGCACCGGCATTCAGAAGGAATTCGATGGTCGGAAGGGCTGCTCGCATGCGGGTCAAATCGGTAGGCTGAAGAGTCTGCGCATCCAATGGAACATTAAAATCCACTCTGAGCAGAACGCGTGAGCCTGCTAAATCCAGTTGATCCGGTGTTTTGATCATAGGGATGGCCAGGTTACTTAGGCTATCCGAGCTGCCAAATCGGCTATCCGAGAGGAATACCCCGCTTCGTTATCGTACCATCCCACTACTTTGACCGTTTGTCCAATCACCATGGTCAGGGCTGCGTCATAAATACATGAGTGGGTGTTTCCGATAATATCCACCGAAACCAATGGGTCGGTTTGGTACTCCAAAATACCTTTCATGGGACCGGAGGCCGCTGCTGCAAAGGCTTTGTTGACTTCCTCAACGGTTGCGGGTTTTTGGAGAATCGCGGTGAAATCGGTAACCGAACCATCAGGGACCGGAACCCGCATGGCGTTTCCGTTGAGCTTGCCCTTAAGGTGAGGTAAAACCAATCCAACCGCTTTAGCCGCCCCAGTCGATGTAGGTACAATGCTACAGGCCGCTGCTCTGGCCCGTCGTAGATCCTTGTGTGGAGCATCTTGTAAATTCTGATCGGCCGTATAGGCATGGATCGTGGTCATAAAACCACTTTCGATACCCCAGGCATCGTCCAGGACCTTGACCATAGGGGCCAAGCAATTGGTGGTGCAGGAAGCGTTGGACAAAATGGTCTCGCTTCCATCCAGGCTATGATCGTTAACGACCAAGAAAAGGCTGGACTGCATGTGCAGG
>JBJTSS010000337.1:0-8803 GCA_046079785.1 Bacteroidota bacterium | reverse complement strand
CCGCCGTATTGTTGCATCGCATGCCCGCACTTGGCAAGAAACCAAGGACAAAGAAAAAGCTGGTGAGCAACAAGAAGTGGCTCGTTACCAGGCCAAATCCAACCAAGAATCCTCCGATTCTGGCATCATGGGTGAATTGAGCGCGCTTTCGGACCTACGGGATCAAATCCTGGAAGGCGAAAAGAAAGCCGCCCGCGAAGCCATGCGTAAGTTGGAAGGCGACCAACAGGATTAATTCCAACAAGAAGTACCTTTCGAGGAGAATCGTTCGCGCAGGGCCCCTACTTCAGGGGCTTGCGCTTTCCTCGTTGCCGGAACAATTCACTCCATCGGTCAAAATTCCTGTTGTAACTCAAGCCGATGCCCTGGCGATAATTCAGGGTTTGGTTAAAGAGGATACGATCATCCACGCGGTTAAAAGCCCGAGCTCGGATGCTACCGCTTGGGTTGATAAGGTATTCCATTTGGATTTCCCCAGCCATATTTTGGGCATTGACTTGCAGGCTATTGCCCATCGCAAGGTTGCCGTCAATCACCAAACGGTTGTTAAAAAGGCTGGTGTTGAGGGCCACGTTGAGGTCTCTACGGTTGCTATCGGTTAGGCTGTTGCCACCGGCCCCTGAGCCCAGCAAACCGGTTCCCAAATCGCCTCGGTAGTTGATCCCGAGGTTTACTCCTCCTAGCGAATTGGAAAGCAAATTGCTCAAACGGTTGGTGAGCAATTCGGTCACCGAATTAAAAGCGGTCGCGCCTGTGCTGAGACCCAGGTTGGCCGCGTTGATGTTTTCGGTTGGGATAAATTGACCCGAAACCATGAGCCCCAGCACCTGGTTGTTCAGTTCTTGCTCGTTGTTGTTGATCCGGGTGATTTGCTGAGCCAAGGCATCGTTGGGGTCGGCCATGTTGATGGTGGGTAGCTGAAGCTGGAATTTGACTTCAGGGTTCAGAACGGGCCCACTCAAGTTGAGTTGCGTCTGGACCGGTAGCATATTGCGACGATCGTTTTGGGCCCTGTTACTGCCAAGGAGATTTTGAACAGAGGCTCGTTGATTGTAAACGGCTTGGATATTCATCAAGCCTTCGTAGGGATCGCCGTTCCAGTCAATTCGACCGCCATTGTTAATTTTAAAATTCTTGCTGGCAATATTTCCCAGGTTAAACGAATAATCCCCTTTGGTGAAGATGTAGTTCCCCGACAGGTTCAAATTGCCTTCTTGGGTGAGGGTCAGGTCCAAGGCCCCGTTGCCGTACCCTTTGATTTGGTCTCCGTACCGACGATCCAAAAGCAGGGTAACTTCGGACTCCGGTGTCAAAACCAAAGAGAGGTTGAGGTCCAAACCACGCAACGCGACCCCATCTCCACCACTTGGATTCTTTGGGGCGGTTTGGTCCTGGTTGGAATCGGTGAATCGGATAAAATCATAGCGACTTTCTTCGTCCAAATCATCCAACGGGATGATTAGGCGACTTCCCTTTTGGGCTTGGGCCTTGACTTGAATTCGGGTTAGGTACTCATCCCCCGCAATGGTTGCCGACCCGTTAACCCGCCCCAAACCGTAGTAATAATCCCCACTCACCAGGCGTGGCTCGTTGAGGACCTTCAAATTGCGCCCACTATCCAAATCAATTCGATAGGTCCAATCCCTAAACGCCCGGTGTTGAACGACTCCACGGACCTTGGCGCTACCCACGTCTCCGTCGGTAACCGGGTTCCCCCCAAAAACAAAGCGATCCGGGGCAACCTGAACGGTATCCCGGAGATAATAGGTGCTCTTGAGGGAGGGCAAATAAAGCCTGCCGCTATCCATGACCAAATAGCCCCGCATTTGGGGATTGTTCAGGCCACCTTCTACGCGGACGTCGGCCCTGGCCGTCCCACGAATACTATCCAAATTGGGCAGCAAGACCAATTCCAAAAGCTGGAGCGGAGCCTTTTGCAATTGGAGGTTGAGACTGCAAGGGAGTGCGGGCTCATCGGTTTGAATCCATCCGGCAATCGAGGCCAAGCTCAGCTGGTTTTCTTCCAAACGCGCATTGACCAAGAGACGATTGGTCTCCGGTTGAAACGCAGAGCGTAGGTCCAGGGTCCCCAGGGGTAGGCTATCCATGCGCAATTGGGTCACCCGCAATTCGCCACTGAGGTTGGGTCGGTCCAGCAAGCCGTCCCCGGTAATTTGGCCATTGATGACGCCATCCAGCCATCCGGTCCCCTGACCGGTCAACGCCAAAACCTGGTCAACATCCACGTTCATCAAATCCAAATGAATGAGGTCTCCCCGCTCTGGGGACAAGAGCCCGTCCAAACGCAATTGCGAAGACCCGCTTTGAAGATCCAAGGTTTCCAAAGACCACCCCTCCGCCGTTTTTTGGACGACCCCACCTGGCAGGGCCTTCCAGTTTTGTTGACGAGAACGGAACCTTAGGCTATCGACGGACAAGGACCAAAGGCTGTCGTCGTCGATGAGGCTGCCCTTAAAATGGGCAAAATCTCCGTTGACCGCGTTGCGGCCACTGAGCGCCAAGGTCGAAAGGGCACCGTTGCGAATTTGACGGTATTCGATTTGATCCAAAAGGGTAGCCTGGTTCAACTCCAAGCTATCCAGGGAACCCAAGACCAGGAGGTGATTGCCCAGGTATTCGGATTGCAAGGAAATTTTTTGGGCCGACCATTGGTCCCAAACCAAGGTATCGACCCGTAGCCGAAGGCCTTTGCTGAGGGGGCTGGACCAATTGAGGTAGCCTTGAATCCCCCGTGCCTGCAATGGGTCATCGACCGTCAAAAAGGGAAGGTAGTCGCCTAGATTCCCTACCTTTCCGTAGGCCCAAAAAGGAATATCGTATTTTCGTAATAGCGTATCAGCTAGTAGAAAACGGCCAATTTGTTGAAGTACTGAATCAACTTGAGTCCAACGTTCCAGCCCCAGGGTCTGTACACTGTCTTGATTGATCATCAGGGTGCTTTGGGTGTTGGGGCCTACACCGGACATCACGACCTTGGCTTGATGGATGTCTAGGGCATGGGATGCGCATGCCAACCCACCGTCACTAAGGGTCCACGCCAACCAGGGGGTGTTGTTGTCCTCATCGCTCAAGGGTGCTCGACGAGGACGCAGGGGTTGAATTTGGAGGTCAAAATCACCGCGTGCTCGCAGTCCATCACACCAACCGGGCAAGGAGGGGAAGGCCAAATTCATGGTTCCTTCGGCCTTGCAAGAGGCCCAAGCCGATCCCCTTTGTTGGGCAGTGAAAGAAGCGTTCAGCTGGTTTTCGGAATCCGTTGTTTGAATCTGACCCACCCATTGCCCAGATGTCCATTCCACTTGGCCGGATAGCCCTCGGTACGGTTGCCCATCCCAGCGCAGCGTGTCCAGGTGTACGTTGGCCGTGGCCTTACCGTACTCGTTCCAAGTCCAACCTGCCTTCAAGGACCAAAGGTCCAAGGGGACCTTCCAGGCCGCAGGGAGGCTGTATTTGCTGCAATAAACGGTGCCGGACCAGGCTTGTCGGCTGGCATTGCTTTGGGCGGTCAATCGAAGGGAATCGCCCAGAACACGCCCCTGCATTTGGAGAGCAAGGCTCTCGTTGCGCGATGTCAAGGCTCCCTGTCCAGTCCAGCCTCGTTTCAAATCCACATACGTATTCAGTTCATCCAACTTCAAGTCCAAGGAAGGGACATCCAGGCATCCGGCCAAGGTCGTGGCCAAGCGCTCTCCGGCGGATTGCCATCCGGTAGCGGCAGCGACGGTCCAGGTGACTTGACCTTGGGGTGGGCTTAGGGGCTCACCGGGGGCATGAGGAACAAACCAGCCTTGGAAGGAGGCGGTGAGCGCCTGATCCAAGCGCAGGCTACCTCCCCAAACGTGTAGGCTATCCCCGGACCAACGGGCTTTGGGTAGGGACAAAGCCAAGGTCAGAGCCGGGGGAGCTGTTTTCATCCAAGCACGAACGCTGTTGGACTCACCGCGGAGGTGGAGGTCCGAGAAAAACAACTGCGCGAACGGGGCTTGACTAAACCGTTGCCAGGTCACTTGACCCAAATCAAGATGTAAATCGGGGTGTTTCAGAATCAAGCCACTTCCTTTGACCAGGCCGGTACCCGCCTGCAATCGCCCTTGGAGGAAAGCCAGGCCATGGTGGTGGGGCCAACCCAATCGGGTGCGCAGATCCAGGGTCAAACGGCCTTGACCTTGGCGCAGACGCCTGATTTCAAAGTCCTGAATCGGGTACGTGCCGTCCAGCGCAAGGCCAGCAAGTTGTCCCATATTCTTCAAGTGAATATGGAGGTTATTTAGGTTTATTCTATTTAATGTCAGGGACATTCCTCCTTGACTTTTTTGGGAAGAACGGGGTAACCTCGCCACAAAGGCATCCCAATTGGTTCTGTGGGGTTGATCAGGCGTTGGGCAGCCGGTGACCAGCACCACCGCGGAATCCAAATCCAAACGCCCCAAATGTTGGGTTCCCCCAGTCCAATTCAAAGCCCTCCACCGCAAGGAAACACGATGAACGTAGGCCAGCGTATCGGAACGTTCATCCCATAGCGTCAAATCCACCAATTGTATGGATTTCCATCCCCAATGAAGGGCTTGGATCTGCACACGGCTACCCAAGCGGTCCGACAAAATCCTTGATACCCAAGCCGGGGCCGTAGCCCAAAGGCCCCAACCCAGCGCCAAGATCAAAGCCAAAACCACGCCCAACCTGAACAGACCTTGGGAATGCGGGGGTCTTGGTGCCTTTGGGCGGGGATCGCCAGGCGGAGGGCTGGAGGAATGGTCCGTGGGGACGAGGTCCGTATTTTCCAAGGGTTGCGTACGCAAATCTATTAAAATAAGGGCATTTTTGCAGGATAAACCCCATGCCAGCCCCAAAATGCCCCTCCTTTTGGCCATAGAAAGTTCCTGCGACGACACCTCGGTTGCCCTAATGCAGGACGGTGGCCTCTTGGCTTTGAAAACCGGGGGACAGGAGGAACATGCGCGATACGGTGGGGTGGTTCCCGAAATTGCATCCCGGGCTCATCAAGCCTGGCTGGCCGGTCTGGTTCAAGGGGTCATGACGGAACACCAAATCCCGTGGACATCCATCGATGCCGTGGCCTATACCCGCGGCCCCGGGCTCTTGGGCTCCCTTATGGTGGGGGCGTCTTTGGCCAAGGGTTTAGCGTTGGCGCTCAACAAACCCTTGCTTGGGGTGAATCATCTGCATGCCCACTTGGTCTCTCCAGGCATCGAAAACCGTCAAGCGATGGTTTTCCCGGCACTCATCCTCACCGTTTCCGGGGGTCATACCCATTTGGTCCGCATGGATTCCTGGTTGGACTGGGAGGTTCTTGCCGAAACCAGGGACGACGCTGCGGGCGAAGCGTTTGATAAATGCGCCAAAATGCTGGGCCTTGGTTACCCCGGAGGTCCTGCGCTCGATCGGCTGGCCCAAAGCGGGAATCCGCAGGCCCATCGTTGGCCAAAGACTCAACTAGGACTTGATTCATATAGTTTTAGTGGTATCAAAACCAGCGTATTGTATTATCTCCAAAAAAATAAACCAACCCTCATCAACGAAGCAGGTTCGGCCTTGGCGGACCTTTGCGCCTCCTTGCAATCAACCTTGGTGGAGATGCTCTTGGGGCCCATGAAAGCCCACGTCCAGGTCCAAAGGCCGGCCTCTTTGGCCTTGGCTGGCGGCGTCGCTTGCAATTCGCAATTGCGTCGCGAGTGCCTGGCCTTGGGAGAGGCGTTGGGGCTCCCTGTTTTTATACCAGCCCCTGCCTATTGCACGGACAATGCCGCGATGGTCGCCTTTGCGGCCACCCACCTTTGGGAAGCGGGGGCCACGAGCAGGGATGCTTTGACCGAGCGACCGCTTGCGCGTTGGCCCTTGCATCTTTACGCAGAAGAACTCCTTGCCTTAAACCCTGGTTCTTGGGGCAAGTCTTAAACCCATGGTTGCAAAGGGCGAAGACCAAGCGGCGGAGCGCCAATGGGAACGTGAGCTTTTAGAAGAATTCGCCGATCCCCGTTCCCGAAACCGGGCCTTTGAGCGTTTGGTTCGTCAATACCAAAAGCCCCTCTACTACCATATTCGTCGGATGGTTTTGGACCACGATGAAGCCGATGACCTCGTGCAGAATACCCTGATTCGTTGCTACCAAGCTTTGGACCGTTTTGAAGCCCGGTCCAGCCTTTATACTTGGCTCTACCGGATTGCAACCAACCTTTGCCTTACCCATTTGGAGAAAAAACGCAAAAGGCGTTGGCTTTCCCTAAGCGATGAAAATACCCTTCGAGAGGCAGAGGGTCAGCGGGAGACCCCTGTCAGCCGCTCCGATAGCCCGGAACGAATCCTCGAAAAAGCCTTATTAACCCTACCCCCCAAACAGCGCTTGGTGTTTCAAATGCGGTACTACGACGAGCTGCCCTACGAACAAATGTCCGAGATCCTGGGAACCAGTGCCGGGGCCCTCAAAGCCTCCTACCATTGGGCCTTCAAAAAAGTGGAAAACTACCTGCGTCATCTTTAAACCCTGATGAAATCGCTATGTCCAAAATGCACATGAGCACCCCGCCTTTTGAGTTGGATGGCCCGGATGGCCCCATAAAAGCCAGGACCGATTTCCGCGTTCCGGATGGTTATTTTGATACCTTGCCACAGCGCGTTCTGGCGGCTATTGAAGAAGAGGCCTTGGCCAAGGAGTTCCAAAGCTCCCGGCCAGGGGCTAGGGTTTTGGTGTGGGGGGGTCTCTCGTTTGGGCAACGCTGGGCACTTGCGGCCTCCGTTGTTTTGGTCGCCGGCTGGCTTGGGATTTGGCGACCTTGGTCGGGAACCAAGCCCAAGTTGGATGATGCCATGCTGGCTCAATTGACGACCTCGGAAATTTCCGAAAGCCTGGATCTTCACATTTGGTCAACTGGGCTGGTCACCGAAGGCACGGACGATGGGGTTTGGGGAGAACCTGCATGGATTCGCGCCGAGGATATAGCGGGGATGGATTCGTTGGACATCGAAAGGAGTATCGTGAATTGGGATGAGGTAGAAACGGCAGAACTTTAATTATTTATATCATATAAATCACTCACTTACAAACTATTAAATTTATTCAAATGAACCTTTTATTAAACAAAAAAACCGTCTTGCTTTTGGCTTTCTTTGGTTTTGGCGTGTGGGGGTCCTCCACGTTTGGGGCGATTGCGGAATTACCCCAGGAGCGGGTCAAAGCGGCCAAAGTGGCTTACTTAACCCGTGAATTAGGGTTATCACCCCAAGAGGCCGAAAAATTCTGGCCCGTTTACAACGAGTTTGAAAACCGAAGGGAAGACCTGCGCCACCGTATGCGGGATTTGATGGACGAAAGAGAAGCGGGAGGGTACGGATCAGACGAACGGGCCAACGCCGCATTGGACGAGTGGATGGGCCTGCGTGAGCAGGAATTGCAATTGGAAAAGAATTTTCGTAAATCCATGGCGGGGATACTTCCATCCCGGCGTTTGGTGGTTCTTCATCAAGCCGAAAGGGAATTTCAACGGGAATTGCTCAAGCGATTGCAAGAAAAACGGGACAACGGAGGAGGAGCGCGTCGGCCCCAGCCCCAGCGCTATCGTTGAGCCCCGCTTAGGGTAGACGCCCCTAGTTTTGCACCATGGCGGAACCAACCATGATGCGGGATTTGTTTAGGCTGCGTTTGGCCAAAACCTCCCCTTTCCCCATGGAGTTGGAGGTGGGCAGGGCCCTTGGCTCCCGAATTTTTGATACCCAGGATCGCCCTTATTTGGATTTTATATCGGGCATTGCGGTCAGCATCGTTGGGCACCGACATCCCCGGGTTTTGGAAGCCGTCCGCGATCAGTTGGATCGTTATTGGCATACCATGGTTTATGGGGAACATATCCAAACCCCCCAGGTTCGCTTGGCCACGTTGCTATCCGCTGTTTTGGGCCCGGGATTTGAACAGGTCTACTTGGTGAACTCGGGAGCCGAAGCCATCGAGGGCGCCATGAAACTGGTCAAAAAGGTCACGGGGCGAAGACGATTGGTTTCGTTTCGCAAAGCCTACCACGGGGGAACGCACGGCGCACTCAGCCTTTTGGGGGATGAAACCTACAAAAGTCCTTTTCGACCCTTGCTCCCCGAAACGTTTTTGTTGGAATACAACGATATCGCCGGCCTGGATTTTTTGGATGAGCGGGTGGCGGGGGTTTTTGTGGAGGCCGTACAGGCCGAAGCGGGAGCGGTACCGGCCGATGCTGCTTGGTGGGAAGCGTTGACGCTTCGATGCAAACGCATGGGTATCGCCTTGGTGGTGGATGAAATTCAAACCGGTTTGGGTCGATGCGGGCATTGGTTTGCTTTTCAGGCTTACGGTGTTCAACCCGATGTGGTGGTCATGGCCAAAGGCCTGGGCGGAGGTTTGCCCATCGGGGCTTTTGCGGCGTCCACCGCTTGGATGCAGCATTTGGCGAGCCATCCCATGTTGGGCCACCTCACCACCTTTGGAGGAAATCCGGTTTGTGCGGCGGCGGCTACGGCGGTCCTGGAGGTGATACGCGACGAAGACTTGGTAGCCAAGGCCAGCGTCAGTGAAGCGATCCTTCGAGAGAGGGTTCGCTTTTGGGCGATGCAGGCCGGGACACCTCTGCGGTTAATTGGTCAAGGTTTGTTGTTGGCCTTGGATATGGGGAGCGGGGACAAAGTGCAGGCCATGATGCAAAAGTGTTGGTCCAGCGGACTTCTGGTGGATTGGTTTTTGTTTAACGAAAGCAGCATTCGTCTGGCTCCACCCCTCAACATCTCCGAAGAGGATTTGCAT
>JBJTSS010000336.1:0-2599 GCA_046079785.1 Bacteroidota bacterium | reverse complement strand
GAAACCAAAGCACGGATATCCGGAATCTCCAACCGACCAAACGCCAAAGGACCGCGGGGTCCAGGCCACTCCAATCGTTGGCCTTGTACCTCGCAATAGCCCAATTCATCCAAATCATGGTCTTCGGAGCCCATCCAATACAGCGGAACCCAGGTATAGGATGGGCAGATCTTTTGCATCGAACGTGCAAGGGCCACGGTGCTCAGCATTTTGTGCAACCAATACGCCGGTCCTCCCAACCAATTGGGCTGGTGGGCGGTACTAATCACCACACCCTGCTCCATCGCCAACGATGCCAATCCCGAACAAGCCGGTTCCAAACCGGAGGCTCGGTATTGGGTTTCCAAGACCTGGACCAACAAGCGACGTTGAGTGGAAGGGTACGACGCCAAGCGATGGGCCGCTTGCTGGGCCATGCGTTCATACGGAAAGTCTGTTGTTCCCAACAACGGATTAAGGCTGGAATCCTTAAGCCAAGACCGGGCTGTTATGGACAGCCAAGGCTCAACCTCAAAGGGTTGTTGACGAATCAGGGATAGCATGAGCAACCAAATCAAATTCTTCGGCTCGGGTAACCCGTACCTTGACCATCGACCCCGCCTTCCAATCCTTCCTAGCCCCCTGGGTGGGAATCAAAACCTCGTTATCCACCTCCGGGGAATCGAACTCCGTACGGCCCACCCAATGGGATGACTCTTGACGATCCAAAAGCACCGTAAAATCTTGACCTACCTTGGCCTGGTTCAATTCCAAGGAAATACCTTGCTGCAATTCCATCAACGTATCGGCCCTTTCTTGTTTGGTCTCGGCGGGTACATCATCGTTTAACAAATAAGCTGAGGTATTCTCTTCGTGGGAATAGGTAAAAACCCCCAATCGCTCAAATCGATGAAGGGCCACAAAATCACAAAGCTCCTGAAATTCCGATTCGGTTTCACCCGGAAAACCAACCATCATGGTCGTTCTCAAATGAATGCCGGGAACGGCTTCCCGAATATCGCGAACCAAACGATCCGTAGCCCTTGCCGAAATACCTCGGCGCATACGCTTAAGGACCCCGTCCGCAGCGTGCTGCAAAGGCATGTCCAAGTAGAGGCAGAGATTTTTGCGGTCTCGAATCAGCGGCAAAATATCCAAAGGGAATTGACCGGGGTAAGCGTATTGAAGGCGGATCCATTCCGCCCCGGATTCGGCCGAAAGGCGATCCAAAAGGTGAGCCAATTCCCTTTGCCCGGTCCTGTCCAACCCATACCACGTCAAATCCTGGGCAATCAAAACCAATTCCCTTACCCCTCCTTGAACCAAATGCTGGGCCTCGTTCAACAAATCCACCACCGGGACCGAACGATGACCACCGCGCATAAGCGGTATCGCACAAAAGGAACATGGACGGTCACAGCCTTCCGCAATTTTTAGAAATGCGGTATGGCTTGGGGTGCTAATTCGTCGTTCACCCAACAATTCTTTGCGATAATCGACCCCCAATGCCTTCACCAAGGAAGGCAATTCCATGGTCCCGAACCAAGAATCAACCGCAGGGATTTCCGCTTCCAACTCATTCCGGTACCGATGGGCAAGACAACCCATCACCACCAATTTTCCAATGCGCCCCTCTTGTCGGGCTTCGGCATAGTGCAGGATGGTATCAATGGATTCCTGCTTGGCATTTTCAATAAAGCCACAGGTGTTGATTACCACGGTTTGCCTGGGATCGTCCTCGATCGCATCCTCCGCCAAGACCTTCACCTTGCCCCCAGCCAATTGCGTTGCCAAACGTTCGGAATCGACGGTGTTCTTGGAACAACCCAAGGTCACCAGCCGAACCGGCGAAGGTCGAAGTACTTTGGTTTTCATGCGCAGGAATTTGCCACCAAGGAACGCTATTCGGTAGAGGACTGTTCGGTCGACGAACCCAGCAAAGCCTCCACAAATGCTTCTTTATCAAACACTTGCAGGTGTTCCATCCCTTCACCTACACCAATAAACTGTATCGGAATACCCAATTCGGCACAGATTCCCAAAGCAACGCCCCCTTTGGCTGTGCCATCCAACTTGGTGAGGATGAGTCCGGTCACCGCCGTTGCCGCGGTAAATTGACGGGCTTGCTCCAAAGCGTTCTGCCCGGTTGACGCATCCAAAACCAGCCAAACATCGTGCGGTGCCCCGGGCAGAGCCTTGTTCAGAACCGTGCGGATTTTGGTTAATTCGGCCATTAGATGACCTTTGTTATGCAATCGACCGGCGGTATCGATGAGCACCACTTGAGCCGACGAAGCCAAGGCCGATCGAAGGGTATCGTAAGCCACTGAGGCGGGATCGGAGCCGCTTTGTTGATGCACCACCCGAACCCCGGTACGTTCACCCCAGAGAAGCAACTGCTCCACCGCAGCCGCCCGAAAGGTATCGGCGGCCCCGAGGACCACCTGCTGACCCGCTTGCTTGAAGCGCCATGCCAATTTTCCGATGCTGGTGGTTTTGCCCACCCCGTTCACCCCAACCACCAAAACTACCCGGGTTGAAACCGGTTGACTCGGGCTCGAAAGCTGGGCTTTCTTTTCGGGTTCCCCCAACAAGTCCAGCATACGTTCTCGAAGCAAAT
>JBJTSS010000335.1:0-6658 GCA_046079785.1 Bacteroidota bacterium | reverse complement strand
ATCGATCAGGGTGCGAGGCCATGATAAAAACATCTTCGTGGTTGCGGTGCCTCGGCAAAAAAACCGAAAACACATCGCTGAGAACCATTCCGGGTTTGAAATCCGCAAAGTTTTTACCCGGTTTGAGTACGGCATTGCCTTGCAAATGGCAACGTCTACACAAATCATTTTGCAAACCGGGACTTAACCTGCGGGGATTCACAATGGAATAATCCGGGCCAGCCGCGGTGTCCACCAACAGGCCTTTTTGTTTCTCGGCGACATGCAAAGCCCCAGGGCCATGGCAACGCTCACAATCAATGCCATCGGGAACTCGGAGGTAATGGTTAAAGGACTCTTGACCCACCTCGGGGTGGGCGTTGTGGCATTGAATACATTCCGCTTCGATGGGCCGACTAAAACGAGCGTTGTTCCCTTTTTCGTAACCGGGGGGTAGGTCCCAACGCCCATCCTGAGTGTAATACGTCATGGGTAATTGGCAAAGCATACCGTTGCGCCAACGAAGATGGCTGTTGGTATGCTGCCCGGAACCCACCACCATATCCACCTTTTCGAGTCGCTGATGAATCGTATCGCCCTTGGCGTTCAATCGAAACTCCCGAATAAAAATTTCGCCTTGGGTTTGAAAGGCTTGGTAGGTCATGTTCAAGGCCGTATCGTGGACCAAGGCTGGTCGGCCATCCCAAGGAGCACGGGAATGACCCGGTGCCCTACCCCAAGACCGACCCATGCCAGTTTCCATGTAGGAATCGTAAATTTCAGCATGGCATGTGCGGCAAACCTCCTTGCCAACATAGGCCGTTTCGTGTTGAATGTTGCGGAATTGAGCTCCCATTGATCGGTCTTCCTCCAAATTGCGCCCATCATCCACCCCTTGTGGGCCGGTGCACCAAACCATCATCAGCCACAAAGGCAAGAAGCCGAGCAAGACGTTGAAAAAGGTCCTCATCACGCAAAATTGATGACAGAAAACCCTTGTGAGGCCTTTGCAAGGTAGATTTGTTGCCTTCTACCCATGAACGAATCCAAACATTACCAACCCCAAGGGTTGGAGGACCGCTGGTATGCCCGATGGATGCAGAGCGGTTGCTTCAAGAGCCAACCGGACGAACGCGATGCCTACACCGTGGTGATACCCCCACCCAACGTAACCGGGGTGCTCCACCTGGGTCATATGCTGAACAATACCGTTCAGGATATGCTGGTGCGCAAAGCCCGCATGCAGGGCAAAAACGCCTGCTGGGTCCCGGGGACAGACCATGCCTCCATTGCCACCGAAACCAAGGTGGTCCATCATTTGGCCGAGCAAGGCTTGGAAAAAAACCAAATCGGCAGGGAAGCCTTTTTGGAGCATGCCTGGGCTTGGAAGGAAAAATACGGGGGCATTATCCTCGGCCAATTGCGCAAACTTGGAGCCTCCCTGGACTGGGATAAGGAAGCTTTTACCATGAGCCCCGCCCTGAGCCAAGCGGTCATCGATGCCTTTGTTCATCTGTACAGGGAAGGTTTGATTTACCGCGGTACCCGGATGGTGAATTGGGACCCGGTGGGGCAAACGGCCTTGGCCGATGACGAGGTTCTATTCAAAGAGGTGGCTTCCCAAATGGTCTATATCCGCTACCCCATCGTGGGTAGCCAGGACTGCATGACCGTCGCAACGGTTCGACCGGAAACCATCATGGCCGATGCCGCCGTATGCGTCCACCCGGAGGATGAGCGTTATCGTCACTGGGTTGGTCAAAAAGTTCGCATTCCCCTGATTGGCAAAGAAATCCCCATCATTGCCGATCCTTATGTTGATCCTGAATTTGGCACCGGTTGCCTCAAAATAACCCCAGCCCATGACCCCAACGACCATGCCTTGGGTATTCAACACGGTCTCCCCTTTTTGGATATCTTGGACCCGCAGGGTCGCCTCAACGAGAGCGCAGGTATTCTGGTCGGCATGGACCGTATGGAAGCAAGGCGGGCGATTTTGACTATGCTGCAAGCCGAAGGGGCTTTGGAAAAAGTAGAAGAGTACCGATCCTCGGTGGGGCACAGCGAACGAACCCATGCGGTGGTGGAGCCCCGTTTGAGTTTACAGTGGTTTGTCAAAATGAGCGACATGGCCCAGCCGGCCCTCGAGGCCGTGGTTAACGGGGATGTTCGCCTGTTTCCGGATAAATTTTTGGGTACCTACCGGCACTGGATGGAAAACTGCCGTGACTGGTGCATTTCACGTCAGTTATGGTGGGGCCACCGCATACCGGCCTGGTATTCACCGGACGGTCAGACGTGGGTCGCCTCAACGGTTCAGGAAGCAGCTTCCCTTAGCGAAGGGCGGTGGACTGAATCCGATCTACGCCAAGATGAAGACGTCTTGGACACCTGGTTCTCCAGTTGGCTATGGCCCATGTCGGTTTTTGAATCGGATTTCATCCAACGGGATCCATCCTCGCTGGCCCAATCACCCTTGGCCTACTACTACCCCACCGCCGTTTTGGTTACCGGACCCGATATCCTTTTCTTTTGGGTAGCCCGCATGATAATGGCAGGGCAAAAGTTCGTGGGTCAAGTGCCCTTTCGGGATGTTTATCTAACCGGCATTGTCCGCGACAAACAAGGTCGCAAGATGTCCAAGTCCTTGGGGAACTCCCCCGACCCATTGGACCTTATCGAAAAATACGGGGCCGATAGCCTCCGCATGGGATTGCTGTTCAGCTCTCCTGCCGGGAATGATTTGTTGTTCGACGAAAATCAGTTGGAACAGGGTCGGCATTTTGCCAACAAAGTATGGAACGCCTACCGATTACTCCTTTCGTGGCATGAGCAAGGAACCGAAACCGAAGATGCCAAAGCCGAAGATCATCCGGCGGTCTTGTGGTTTGAGCAGCGTTTGGCTCAAGCCTTGGAAGAAATCGAAAACGCCTACGCTACGTACCGACTTTCGGAAGTCATCCGACTGATTTACAAATTGGTATGGGATGACTTTTGTTCCTGGTACTTGGAAATGATCAAGCCCGTTTCGGGTTCCCGTTTGTCCAGAGCATTGCTCGAACGAAGCGCTGAATTTTACCGGGATTTATTAGCCTTGTTGCACCCCGTTATGCCTTTTGTTACGGAAGAATTATTTCACCTCCTACGGCCATTTCGTCACCCCGAAGCCGTCGCCAAAGAACAGGAATTTTTGTGTCTTTCGACCTACCCAAGCCAACGGCCCTTTGATCCCGATTACCTCAAAAAGGCGGGAACGGTCCTGGATTTGGTGGTCATTCTCCGCAATTTTAAGGGCAGTCACCAATTACCCATGCGGCACCCGCTAACCGTTGCCTATGGCGAAGATCTTGGCTTTTTGACCGATTTTGCGCCTATTCTACATCGCTTGACCAACAGCACCTTGGTTCAAGCCGCGGATCCGAATAACGAAGGATCCTGGTCCACTTTGCTTTGTGGCGCCTACAAAGTCATGGTGAACTCGGGTAAGATGATCCAAGCCGAAGGAGCCATCGAACAAATCCAAAAAGACCTGGTCTACCAAGAAAACTTTTTGGCAATGGTGAGGCAAAAACTCCAGAACACCTCCTTTGTTTCCAAGGCTCCAGCCAAAGTCCTGGAGATTGAACGACAAAAGGAAGCCGATGCCCTCCACAAAATTCAGGCCTTGCAAGAAGAACTTAACCGTCTGCGCGGGAATGCGACCGACCCGCTCCACTAAGCGGGTGAAAACGCTGAACCACCTCCCGCAAGTAGTCGCGACTTAGATGGGTGTAAATTTCGGTGGTCAAAATGGAACGGTGTCCTAACATTTCCTGAACAGCCCGTAGGTCGGCTCCGGCTTCGACCATATGGGTGGCGAAAGCATGACGAAAAGCGTGGGGGCCGACTACTTTGGTTATTCCGCAGAGGGCTGCTTGTTTTTTGACCAACAGGAAAACCACCATGCGTGTCAAGGGCCGTCCATTTCGACTCAAGAAAACCTTGCCCTCCCCTGCTTGGTTGTTGTGGGATTCGCCCATGCCTCCACCTTGCCGGTATATTTTGAGGCTGTTGATGGCTTGACTCCCCAAAGGCACCAAGCGTTCCCGGTTTCCTTTGCCCCGCACCCTGACCAAGCCCAAATCCAAAAGCAAATCACTCCATTGCAAACCAACGACTTCACTTACCCGCAATCCACAGGCGTACATCAGTTCCAGCATGCACCGATCCCGATGCCCGCTGGCTTGCGATAAGTCAACACGATCGATCATGGCTTGAACCTCCTCAACCCCCAAAACGATGGGCAATTTGCGGGACAAGCGAGGGAGTTCCAACAAGGCCGCCGGCTGTTGCGTTGTACCGCCCTCTTGCTCAAGGTAATCGTAAAAAGACTTGACCGCCGAAAGCATGCGGGCTTGCGATACCGCTTGCAGACCCAATTCCGTCAGGCCGGCCAACCATTCCCGTAACATCGTTTTGGTCACCTGCGATGGATCCGCCACCTCGGACCCGTAGATGCTTTGTAACCACGCCGCCATTTGATGCACATCCCGGAGGTAGGCTTCCAAGGTTAGAGGTGCCAACGATTTTTCGAGCCCCAACCAAGCCCTGTAACCCCGAAGACGCATGACCCAAACGGGACCCCGTGCTACCCAAAGACGATCCTGCCTTTGCATTAAACCCGTTGAAAGTCCCCTGCTCATCGTCTACCTTTGGGTTCATGGAAAACGTCCATGCCTGGATATTGAATGGCCCTAACCTCAACCTTTTGGGGGTGCGTGAGCCTGAAATTTACGGTCATCAAAGCATGGCGGACATTCTCGAACAAATCCAAGCCGAATTTCCCAACGACAGGGTATCCTACTTTCAAACCAACCATGAAGGGGAAATGATCGAAAAAATACAGACTTGGGTCCATCCGGTTGGCCTCGGGGATGACCAGCAAGTTCCGAATTTTATTCTCTTGAATGCAGGCGCATGGAGCCATACCTCGGTTGCTATCGCCGATGCGGTCGCCATGTTGAAAATACCTGTTTTTGAGGTTCATCTTAGCCATCCACCCGCCAGGGAATCGTTCCGAAGGGTTTCTCCACTTTCGGGCTATTGCCATGGATATATTAGTGGTTTTGGGGCAGAATCGTACCGGATGGCCTACCGTGGAGCAAGGGCCCGTTGTGGGTATGGACTCTTCCCTACGCATTGAACCGTTTTCCGTTGGCAAACAAGCGCAAGCGGTCTCGAAGGCGCTGCTTTCCCTTGGAACGAAGGGCCGGGTAGATCCATAACACACCGGACCAAACACCCTCCAAATCCGCCATGCGCGGTCTTGGCCAAGGGCTGTTATGACGCAAACGACAGATTTCTCGCCAAGAGGCATAAAAAGCGGCATGGGCACGAAGAATGGCCCAGGTATGACGGGGTTGCCCTTGAACCAAAAAATAAACTCCGGCCACACCATCCAGCAATAAACGTTGAAATATTTTGAGACCAAGCTCAGATGAATGCAGATTTTGGTATAAGACCCATAAACTGTTGCGGAAATTCAAAAAGGTCTTTCGTGGACTCCCGTAAGCCAGGGACCCCCCTCCCAGATGATAGACCACCGAATCGGATACCGACCTCAATTGGTACCCGCGGCGTTGTATTCGCCAACACAAGTCAATTTCTTCCATGTGGGCAAAAAACCGACGATCCAAGCCGCCCGATTCCCAAAAAATCCGGGATCTAACCGCAAGGCAGGCCCCGCTGGCCCAAAACAACCGATGAACCCCATCGTATTGACCAAGGTCTTCCTCGATATCCCCCATCACCCGACCCAAACAAAAGGGATAACCCAAGGAGTCCAACATGCCCCCACCGGCCCCGGCGTATTCAAACAGGGACCTTCGTTGATCGTTGAGTATTTTGGGTTGCAATGCCCCCACCTTGGAATCCCGCAGGAACTCGCGGTTCAACGGGTGCAGCCAATTCGGCTGGACTTCCACGTCTGAATTTAACAACACATAAACATCGGCCTCAATGCCTTGGAGACCGTCCATGTATCCCCCGGTATACCCTTGGTTCTGTTCCAAGGTGACCAAAGCGAGGGTTGATGGGGTCTGTGATTTCAACCACTCCCTGGAGCCGTCCGTCGACGCATTGTCAATGACCCACAAGGACCATCGTGGATAATCGGTACCCAAAACCGAGGGCAGGTATTTCTGTAGATGTTCCAATCCGTTCCAATTCAAAATGACAACGGCAAAGTGCAAAAAATCCGAGGAAGATGCAGGGTGCGGTTGATTCATGACACCTTGGTTTGGTTGGCCAATTGATCGTGCTTCCAACGGCGATGGGTCCAAAGCCAGTACGAGGGATGACGATTAATTTGTTGGGTCAATCGATCCAGGTACCATTGCATGAGGTAGCCATGGGGTTGAAGAATCCAGTTGGAGGGTGCTTCTTCTAAACGAATCCGGTAAGCGCCTTGTTCCAAGGGCTCAATACCCACAAAAACAGGGATCAACGGATAGGTTCGGCACAATTCCTCCGGGCCTTGGTACATCAACGATCGTTGTCCCAAAAAATCACCCACGATCCAGCGGCTATGGGCCGTGGGCGTTTGGTCTGCCCCCAAATACAAAGCAAGAGGATGGGCTGGCCTACCATCTTGAAACGCCTGAGCTAGTTGCGTTCTCACTCCTTTGATGGGGATAGGGAC
>JBJTSS010000334.1:0-12043 GCA_046079785.1 Bacteroidota bacterium | reverse complement strand
TGTCATCCCTTTGGGCCAAGCCCGCATCGCCTTGGAGCCCTCCCAAGCCGCGCTTGGCAATGGCGATACCGTTTTGGTAATCACCTACGGAATGGGGGTTCACTGGGCACTCAACGCCGCCATGGCCCCCGATTTGGTCGGACGCGTCGAAATCATGGACCTACGGACCCTTTACCCCTTGGACGAAACCATGGTCATGGCTAGGTCGGCGATCCACGGTCGGGTTTTGGTGCTTACCGAAGAACCCCTGCTCAATTCCTTTGCGGAATCGCTGGCCTTTCGAATTCAGAACCGTTGTTTTGAGCAATTGGATGGACCGGTCGAAGCCATGGGTTCGGCCAATGTCCCTGCCGTTCCCCTCAACCAAGACCTGGAAGCCGCCATGCTGCCCTCGGCTCTCAAGGTGACGGAACAGCTACGCCGTATGCTCAACCGCTAGGTACCGCCAAGACGTTGGGATACCAAGGCCACATTTTGGTACAAAAATTTGGTATTTACAGGCCTTCATTCCGACCTTCGCCCATCCTAACAAGCCCATCAATTTCCTAAAATTTATCCGTTTATGTCGTATTTCTTTACCTCCGAATCCGTTTCCGAAGGCCATCCCGACAAAGTCGCCGATCAGATATCGGACGCCTTGCTGGATGCTTTTTTGGCGCAGGATCCCCGCTCCAAAGTTGCTTGCGAAACCCTGGTGACCACGGGCTTGGCTGTCTTGGCGGGCGAGGTCAAAACCACCGGTTATGTGGACGCCCAAATGATCGCCCGTGATACCATTCGTCGGATTGGTTATACCAAATCGGAATACATGTTTGACGCGGACTCTTGCGGGGTGATTTCGGCCATTCACGAACAGTCCCCGGATATCAACCAAGGGGTTGAAAAAAACACCGCCGAAACCCAAGGCGCTGGTGACCAGGGTATGATGTTTGGCTACGCCACCAACGAAACCGAGAGTTACATGCCCCTGCCCCTCGAAATCAGTCACCTGTTGTTACGGGAACTGGCCTCGATTCGCAAAGAAGGCAAGGTCATGAAATACCTGCGCCCGGATGCCAAAAGCCAGGTGACCATTCGCTATTCGGACAAGCACAAGCCCGAAGCCATTGATGCGGTGGTGATCTCGACCCAGCACGATCCTTTCATCAACACCGGAACGAACGTTCGCGCGGTCAAAGCCGACCAAAAAGCAATGCAGGCCCGCATTGCCGCCGATATTCAGCGCTACCTCCTACCCCGCGTTAAGCGCCAACTCCCATCGCGGATTGGCCGCCTTTTGAACAAAACCGTTAAATACCACATCAATCCCACCGGAAATTTTGTGATTGGCGGACCCCACGGGGATACCGGCCTCACCGGCCGCAAAATCATTGTGGACACCTACGGTGGTAAAGGCGCCCACGGTGGGGGTGCCTTTTCGGGCAAAGACCCCTCCAAAGTGGATCGCTCAGCCGCTTATGCCGCCCGTCACATTGCCAAAAACATGGTGGCCGCCGGCCTCTGCGATCAGGTTTTGGTCCAAGTGGCTTATGCCATTGGGGTTGCTGAACCGGTCGGACTTTACGTCAACACCTACGGTACAACCCATGTGCGCGATGCCGCCGGCAAGAAGCTGAGCGATGGCGAAATCGCCAACCGCATTTCCAAGATTTTTGATATGCGCCCGGGCATGCTCATTCAGCGCCTCAAACTCCTCAACCCCATCTACGCCGAAACCGCAGCCTACGGCCACATGGGCCGCCCCCACGCCAAGGTCAACAAAACCATCCGTTGGGGATCGGGTGCCGATCAATCCAAAACCATGAGTGTTGAGCTCTTCACCTGGGAGGCTTTGGATTATGTTAGCGCGATTCGCAAGGCCTTCAAACTGACAGCCTAGGCCCAAGCCTTTGGCCGGGTTCGGATTACTTCGCCCCGGTCTGAATTATTTCCCCCCGGTCTGAATCAGGCCCAAACCCTCCAAGGCGGAAGCATCCTGGGGTGTATAACGCAGCACACGTTCAAACAGGGTTTTGGCTTCGTCCTTTTGGCCCATGAAATAACGGGTCCACCCGTTCATGAGCATTGAATAATAATCAAAGGGGGACATCTTGAGCGAAACCTCCAGGTACTTGAGGGCTTCGGGATAGTTCTGGCGATAATAATAAATCAGCCCCAGCTGGTAATTGGCCGTTCCGTTTTTGGGGTCCAATTTGAGGATGTCTTTGTAAATTTTCTCGGCCTTGACCCATTCTTCTTTGGCGGTATAGGGCATGAGAATGCCCCAAAGTGGCTCGGTGGCCTGCGGTGCCAAAACCATGGCCCGCATATAATACAACGCCGAGCGGTCGTTGTCCCCGGCTTTGTAAGACAGCCAACCCATGCGCAGATTGACCTCGTAGATGGCATGAACGGTTTCGATGCCCAAGGTTTCCATGGCTTGAATGGCCCCTCGATAATCTTGGGTACCCTCGGCTTTGTAGCTCAAGGCAAAAGCTTCGCGGACTGCTTTGTCCTGAGCGGCCCGGGCTTGGGGGGTGAGAGCGGTCTGCGCTTGAATCGGTTGGATACAAGTTAGGAGAACCATAAGGAGCCCTGCAAGGATTCCGTAACATCGGATATTTGGAAATAGCGTCGTCGTGTTTTGGATTTTCATAACAATTTATTTGAATTTTGATTTAGAGATTAGCTGGATTCCATACGAGGGCGATGCCCCAAAAAATAGTCGTGTACGATCGGGTGACGCTGCGGGGGGTTGGGTCCACAAGACCTTCGTTGACATTGGCCCAGGCCAAACCTTGGATGCTGCTTTGCAATCGCATACGCTGTACAAATGGAGCCAAGGACCAACGGCTCCCCGATGGGATAGCGTCCGCGTTGGATGCCGGCGTCCATCTCCCGGACAAAACCCATACCGAAGACAAGGGGTCAGCGGTATTCATGGCCCAAAACGTACCGGGCTGGGTATAATTCCGCAGCGAAGGGCCCTGAAGGGTTCGTAATTCCAACCATAGTCCGGGGCTAACCTGGGCCCCCAAGCGCAGGTGGCCAACACCCACCACGCTGCGAGGACTATCCATGGCCAAAGGGCCGTTGGATAAGGCCGAGACTTCCAAGGAAACCTGCAAGCGGGGATTCCCCCAAGGCCACCAAACCAAACCGGCATCGGCCTGCCATTGGCGTTGACGATTCAGGGTACCGCTGAGGATGCCCAGGCGGTACTCCTTAGCACGCATCCTCCGGGATACCGTGCCCGAAAGGGCCAACGCGTTGTGGCTGTACGAGGTAGTCAAGGCCCGGAGGCCAAGATCGGTGCTGTAGGGCTCCGTGCTCAAATACTGGGACCTTTCGCCAAAAAACATAAAACCTAACCCCCATTTCCAACCGGGAAAGCGAGCATGGGCCCCTTCCCAACGTTGGGCGTAGAGGGTCGAATGCGAAATAAAATCGGTGCGCAGGGTGGTATCGGCCGCTTTGAAAGCCACCGTGTCCCAGTAGGCCGATTGAACTCGCCCAAAGGTTCGGGCATCGAATCGTGTCAAAGACTGCAGCAAACTAATCCGATAAGGTCCACGTCGACCAGGCATACGCAAAGTGTTTTGTAGGGTGCCACCCCATACGGTCACCGGGCCTTGGATCAGGGTTTCGGCATAGGCCCATAGGCCTTGCCCATTGTTCGCTTGGCGTAAGGCCAAGGCCGAACCATCCACCTCATCCCGGAAAGAAAGGGAGCCCGAAGGGTATTGAAGTCCTGCATGCACCAACGCATAATCCAAAGCCAAAACCCCCACATCAGACGCATCGTTTTGCATTGTTGCCCAACGCCATTCGTCCATGCGCCGACAGTTCAGCAATTCCTGGCGATACTCCCCCGCCAAAAGTTCTGACCCGGGAACCATACCGGAAGCAGCACGCCAATGATCAACCGCGTGTTCGTTGTTATGTAACATTCGATACGCCAAAGCCATCCGACGATGGATTTCGGCTGTTGCCCAGCCTTCTCGCACGGCCTCACGCCCAGCCTTCACCAATTCCTTGTATTCCCCGTAAGCCATGGCATAACGGGTCAGGCTATCGACTCGACCCACCTGGGCTTTGACCATAAAGCCTCCCCCTGCCACCCCCATGGCTACCAAAAGCCATAACCAGGGCCGTGCCAAGGCATTTAACTCCAACTGCATCGGTAAGCGATTGGAGCCTCGTTGGAACCCTTGGGGGCCTTTTGTACCCATCGATAGAGCGATCCGTCTTGGGTATAGAGTTCAAAATCAAGTTGCCGCACCAGCCGACCAAAGACCTTGGAACCTATCGAACTGTGCAAGGCACTTCCGGTATCCGTTGCCCCCGTTCCCGTCTTCAAGACCTCCGATCGGTAATGAACACCATAAAAAAGAAACAAGGGCGCAACAAGGTCCTGAACAACCCGTAACAAAGGACGGCTAAAGTGTATCAGGGGCATCACATCCTCCACCATCCCGGCATCCCGAACCAAAGACAAACGATAAACACTCCCGTAAAAACGATAGAGCAACGAAGAACGTTGGCCCTCAAAATCATAAGCCCAAAACATAACCCCATCGTTAACGTACCACATCGTAGAGCGGGTCGCGGGGCAATACAAATACGTACGGTTGTAAGCGTCCGTTCCCACTTTCCAATCCAACATCAAGTCCGGACGTTCTTCGGACTGCATCCGCAAGACGTGGCCGGGCTTCCACCCAAAGGCCGAAACCAGGGCTGGAACCGCTTCCACCGAACTCACGCGCTCTCCTTCGTTGGGGACGGACCACCGCTGCAAAGCCGAGTCAGCACCCTCGTCCCTGCGGTAATAGGCCAAGGGATGGGACAGGGTCCGCGCACCGATTTCGGGGGTAGCCTGAACCTGAAAATGCAAATGAGGACGGGGGGAACGGCCCGAATTACCGCAGGAGGCCATGACCTGGCCCCGGACCACCCATTGCCCCAGGGCCACCTTGAAACTGTCTTGACGCAAATGGGAATACTGGGTGTACAAACCGTTGGCATGATGCAGAACCAAGGAATTGCCCCAGTTTTGCTCCAAATCCACCGCCCCCACCGGATTATCCGGCACATGATTGGTCAAGGCGACCACCGTGCCTTCGAGGGGTGCAACAACAGATTTGTTATAACAATAATAATCTTCCAGGCGTTGGCCATCACCGCTGGCGTAGCGACCCTCCTGGTCGGTGATTTCAAAATCCAACGCATTGGACCATTCCCCCAGGTGGGTATGTTTTCCTTGGTATCCCTGGGTGACCGTCCAGGTTCCCCAAAAAGGCAAATGAAGCCGTGGGGTGTAGAGGTGAGCCAAGCGCTGAGCGTTGACGGCGTGTTTGTACAAGGTTTTTTCGGGAGAATAATATTGCAAAGCAACCGGAACAAGCCCTCGAATCGGGGGAGATGCCTGCAAAAAATACAAAACCAAAAGAGTCAACCCACTAAATGCCAAGGTAAAAGGAGGCAAATCCCAAGGGGCCAGCCAACCCTCAAGCGCAAACATGAGGACCGCCAAAACGGGGGTCAACAAAGCCACCAAGCCCACAGTCCCCAACGATGGCACCAAGTAAAACCCTCCCAAAGCGATGGCCATAAACACAAAATTACTGCCCACCAAAAAATCGGTTAAAGGGACCGTCGATGCGCCCATGGTTTGGAACAAACCAAAAGCCAGAGCATACCCACCCACCGCCAACAAGAACGATAAACGACTTTGGACCAACAAGCCTCCCGCCAAAACCAAGCCAGCGAGAACCGAGTCTTGAAAATAAATCGAGCCCAGCGTCCTCAAAAAGCTCTTCCAAAAGGGATCCGCTGCCGCCATCTCCAAACCCGCCGAGGCAAGCCATGGTGCTTGATCGGAAGACCCGTCCAAGCCTGCTTCGGCCAAGCCGGGATAGCGCAAAGCCACGGCGGCTAGGCTATCCGAACCTTCCATCAAAACCCAATAGGTCAAAACAAAGGGCAACGTGAGGTAAGGCAAGCCGTAACGCCCCAAATGCCGATTCCACCAAACAATTAAGGTCAACAACAAAACCAACCCGGCCAACAAAACCAAAAGCATGGGCGGCTCCACCCGGTAACGGTGGGCCATGGCCAAACCCAACAGCAAGGCATTGAAGCCGTACATTCCTTCCTGCAACAGCTCACGGTTTTGGCCCGTCAACCTGCCCATCCACTGCACCAAGACCACCGATAACAACCCACAAAGCCCCATCAGGGGATCCAAAAAACTCACCCCCAACGCCAAAAAACCCAAAAAGGGATTCAAGGCAAAAAACAACTGGGCATAACTGTTGAGAACACCCCGCACGGGGCCGTTCCATAGGGAGCGCAGACCAGGTGCTTGGGCCATGTTACGACCCGTGGTTTTCCTCCAGATAAGCCGGAATAAGTTCCTGCTCGTTAAGAGTTTGAACATCTTCCCGGCGGCGGATTAGGTGAACTTCACCGCGCGAATCGATCAAAACCACGTTGGGTCGCATTTGGATAAATTGCATCCATTGGGTCATGTTATACGCACCGACCCGGTGAACCACGACGCGGTCGCCTTTTTGGAGCAAAGGCAGGGAAACATTTTCGCGGACCACATCAATGTTCATGCACAAAGGTCCGTACAAAACCATGTCTTCGTGATGGCTTGAATAATCCTGGGCGGGCGATATTCGGTGTTCGTACCAAAAGGAAGTGAACAACAAATTAACCCCAAAGTCCATAATGGTCGCGCGGCGGCCATCTCCCAAACGCTTTAGGGCCAATACCGTACCCAACAAATAACCGGCATCGTCGATCAAGGCCCGACCGGATTCCAAAAAGAGGGTGGGCAATTCGCCGCTCATCCCAAAAGGATGCTGAAGAATAGCTCCCGATATGGCTTCGGCATAATCATCCATGGTTGGGATAACATCCGATCCCTGCAGGTACGATCCTTTGAGGGTATTGCCCGATGCAAAACCCCCACCAAGATCCAGGTATTCAATGCGGTGTTGGTATTGGTTGCGGATTTCCAAAGCGAGATCGCATAATTTGTTGGCTGCAACAGCATAAGCCTGGGCACTCAGCATATAGGTTCCAATATGGCAATGCAGTCCCACCAATTGCATGCGCGGTTGGGCCATGACTTTGGTCACGGCGGTCCAAGCCGATCCGTTCTCGTAATTGAATCCAAAGCGATCCCAGAGTGGGTACACCCCGGTGTCCATGTTGATGCGCAGGGCGACCCGGGCTTTGAGGTCCTCGGCAGCCAAAATTTCCGAAAGTTGGTAGAGTTCATCCAAGTGGTCCATGTGGATGAGGGACCCGTTTTGGACGGCAAAAAGCAGGTCCTCGGCCGATTTATCAGGACCGTTAAAGAGGATTTGGTGGCCGGGAACCCCGTTGGCCAAGGCTTTGCGGTATTCAAAAATGCTGACCACCTCGGCCCACGAGCCTTCTTCGTGAAAAATCCGACATACCGCATTGAGGTAATTGGTTTTATAGGACCAAGCCATTTGGACTTTGGGGTAACGGGTACCAAAAGCCCGAACGGCGTTGCGGTAAGTTTGACGTATCGTTTGTTCGGATAACACAAAACACGGGGATCCGTATTTTTCCATGATGGAGGCCACGGGTACCCCGTCTATTTCGGTGACGGGAAGCTGGGAATGGCGTGTGCCGAATTTGTTACCGAGGCCGGCGTTGAGCTTGCGTAAGTACGGGCGCTCGTAGGGTCTTTTGCTCATGGGGGGGTGGGGTAAGGCTAAGGGGTTGGATTTAAAGTTCGCCGAGGGTAGATATTTTTTCGAATTCCTGCATGGGGACCACCAAGTCCTGGGAATAGCGGATAAACATTTTGCCGATTTCGTACGTCGTCATGGCCGGGGGTTGCTGACCCAAGGCCATATCTACCAAGGCTTCGGGATGATTTTGACCACAACCTACCGCCAAGTAAACCCAGGCCGGAAAACGGGGGTTCATTTCCATCAGGTAGTATTCGCCGTCTTCGGTGCGCATGTATTCCAATTCACAAGGGCCTTTCCAACGGGCAGAGGCAATCAAAGCCGCGGATAGACGCATCAGCTCCGGGTCTTCGATCGACACCCCGGCCCAGGCTTTGCCTTTGTCGGTGATGTAGAGTTTGCGCATGGGGACGGCACCAATGCAACGTCCTTCCCCATCGCCCAAAGCCGTAACATTAACTTCGTTTCCCCGGACATATTGCTGGACCAAAACAGGCAAACCCCATTTGGCCGAAATCTTGTAAAAAGCGGTGATGGCTTCGTCGGCGCTGTGGGCAATTTGGGCGTCGTAGTATTTGCCTTTGACCACCAACGGGTAAACCGAGGTATTGAGGGCGCGGTGAAATTCGTGGATGGTGTAAACGGTGTTGGCTACAGGGACTTTAACCCCATGCAGTTGACCGTATTCGTAAAGAACCGCCTTGTGTCGTGCATCAAATTCTTGTAAACCAGGCAAAAAGGTCCGAATACCCAACTCTGCCTCCAGGGCGGGAGCCAAGCGAATAAAATTGTGAAGTTCTGCGTCAAAATTGGGAATCAAGACATCGATGTGCTCCACCGATTGGAGGTAACGGAGGCGCTCCATGAGGGCCCCGGTGCCGGCGGAAGGCAGGGGTACCTGATAGGATTTGTCCACCAAATCGTGCATATACAGGCCAGGTTCCAGGCTATCGTAACTCAAGCCCACAATTCGAAAATCGTAACGCTCGCTAAGGCGCAAGGCCCGAATAACGGGCATACCCGGTCCGGGAGAGTCGACGTTGTTGAGGCCGCTAACGGCCACGGTGCAAGGAATGCGCCCGTTGGCGTTGGGTTTGGAAGTAGTCATAACAACGAATGAAATTATCGAGACTGGGCGCTGTTAGCGTCCAGGATGCGGTAATTACCCAGCATGTACAAAAAATCGGAGAGGTCTTTTTCGAGGGATGCGCGGTCGGTGGCAAAAAGACTTTCCAGGGCGTCCAGAATTTGGGCCTGGTTTTTGCCTTCCTGAAGGAGGCGGATAATTTCCTTGCCCGAGTCGTTGGTGCTAAAAGAATCCCCGGTGGCGGGGTTGAACATAAAACCGTTCTCGGAGATGGCAATATTTTGGCTGATTTTCATGCCGGGTTGGACTATGGTCAGCGCCCAGGGTTTAACGGGGTTCAATTGGTAATGCGCACCGAACCGCTGATTTCATCAAAATAGACGCGGTACGAACGCAGGGGCCAGCCGGCGGGGCCTCGAAAGGGCTGCCCGTCTTGGAGACCAAAGCGGGAATCGCAGCACTCGCATTGGGCCAGCATCAGGGAATCCACGACCGCCACCTTGTGGCAGGATTGGCTGGGAGCGTAGGTGCAGGCCCGGTCAAAGGCGACCAAACGATCCAAACCCGAACGATACAGGAGGATTCCCCGGTATCCAGCCTCGATATAGGCGTATTGACCCACCAATTGCAGGTGATTGTAGGTAGGAAGCCGTAGATTGAGGCTAAAATCCACCGGAACTTGGGGGATTTGGTCGGCAGGAACCCGACCTCGGCACCCTTGACTGGGGGTCAACAGGATGGCCATGACCCAAAAGATCCCAAACAAACGGAACGAAAAGGCTATCATGGATGGGGGGAATAATCGTAAAAGCCTTGGCCGCTTTTGCGTCCGTTATGGCCTTGGGCTACTTTGTGCTGTTGGATAGGGTGGGGTTCAAAGCGAGGGGGTTGACCGAGGCCCTCGTAGACCGAGGTGGTTACAGCCAAATTGGTATCCACCCCAATCAAATCCATCAGGCGAAACGGTCCCATCCGAAAACCGACCGATTCCATGAGACGGTCCACCTCGACGTGGGTCAGACCGCCATGGCCCAGGATTCGAAGGCTTTCGGCGTAGTACGGTCTAGCGACTCGGTTCACAATAAAACCGGGAGAGTCTTGGGCATGAACCACGATTTTACCCATGGTTTGGGCCAGGGCATCAACCTTTTGGGCGACGTCGGCCGAAGTCCTCGGGCCACGAATCACCTCAACCAGCTTCATGACCGGGGCGGGGTTAAAAAAATGAAGCCCAACCACCTGCTCCGGCCTGGCCAAACCCTGGGCCAGTTGTTCCATGGGAATGGACGAGGTATTGCTGGCCAAAACAGTTTGGGGGCCGTTCTGGGCTTCGACCGTGGCAAAGAGATTTCTTTTGATGGGGGCAGATTCCACCACCGCTTCGATAAATAAGTCCCCAAGGAGGTCTTCGGTGCGGTCGCTGCAGGACAAGAGGGTGGCCCAGCGCTGAACCTGCTCGACTTCCAATTTGCCTTTGGCAACCCGGGCATCCCAGGCCGCCTGGATTCCCGCTTTGGCTTTGGTCAGCATAGCCGCGTTGACGTCAAAGAGCAGCGTGGGCAGACCGGCTTCAACACAGAGTTGGGCTATGCCCTGACCCATGGTGCCGGCTCCGGCCACCATGACCCGTTCAAATCCATGTTCTGTTTTCAAACCCCAAATTGTTTAACAAATCGCAAATCGTTTTCGTAGAAGAGACGAATATCGGGGATTCGATGACGAAGCATGGTAAGTCGCTCAACGCCAATTCCAAAGGCATAACCGCTGTAATCGTTGGAATCGATACCGCAGTTTTCGAGAACCTGGGGATCCACCATACCGCAGCCCAAGATTTCGACCCAACCGCTGTGTTTACACACATGACAACCTTCGCCAGAACACAAGAAACACGAAACATCCATTTCAGCGGAAGGTTCGGTAAATGGAAAGTAGGAAGGACGAAAACGAATTTTAACTTCCGGGCCAAACAGGTATTTGGCAAAGTCGTAGAGTACTTTTTTGAGGTCGGCAAAGCTGACATCCCGGTCGATATACAAGCCTTCGACTTGGTGAAATTGCAAATGCGAGCGGGCCGATACGGTTTCGTTGCGATAAACACGTCCCGGTGAAACGGTGCGCAGTGGCAAAAGGCCCTTCATCATTTCTTTGACCTGAACGGATGAGGTATGGGTACGGAGCAGGGAAACCGGATCGAGGGAAACAAAGAAGGTGTCTTGCATATCCCGGGCCGGGTGATCGGCCTCAAAGTGCAGGGCCCCAAAGTTGTGCCAATCGTCCACGATTTCGGGCCCTTCGGACCAACGGAAGCCCAGCTCGCCAAAGAAATCCAGCATGAGGCGACGGGTCAAGGACAAAGGGTGCCGCGACCCACGACCCCAGACCGGGGCGGGGAGATCGGACAGAGGGGCGGCGGCGGTCGCGCCGGAGGCGGCGACCGCACGGGCATGGCCCGCCGAAGCCTCTTTCCAGCGGGTTTCCACCTCCTGGCGCAGGGCATTCAGGGCCTGCCCCACGGATTTTTTTTCGGGACCGCTGAGGGCCCTGAAGGCCTCGAACAAACGGGTCACCTCGCCCTTTTTGCTGAGAAAGCGCAAGCGAAAGGCTTCGGCCGCCGCCGCATCCCCCACCTCAAAGGCCGCCGCTTCGCGGCGCAGGTTCTCCAGGGTTTCGTCCCAGGAAATAGGAGCGACAGGTTCTTGTTCGGGATTCATGCGGTTTTGTTAGCGTAATGTTACAACAAGAATTAACGAGAATAGTTAGGGGCTTCGCGGGTGATATCAATACCGTGCGGGTGGCTTTCGCGAAGACCGGCGTTGGTGATTTTGACCATGCGCGATTGACGCAATGCCTCCAAATCCACCGCCCCGCAATAACCCATACCGGCCTTTAGGCCACCGATATACTGGTACATCACTTCCGACAAATTCCCTTTGAAAGGAACTCGACCAACAATGCCCTCGGGAACTAATTTTTTGATTTCGTCTTCGGCATCTTGAAAGTACCGGTCTTTGGAACCCTCTTTCATGGCTTCAATGGAGCCCATGCCTCGGTAGGTCTTGAATTTGCGGCCCTCGTAAATAATGGTCTCGCCGGGAGATTCTTCGACCCCCGCAAACATGGACCCCGCCATAATGCAATCTGCGCCGGCTGCCAAGGCTTTGACGATGTCGCCGGAATAACGAATGCCTCCATCGGCAATCAGGGTAACCCCTGTTCCCCGCAAAACATGCGCAACTTCCAT
>JBJTSS010000333.1:0-3305 GCA_046079785.1 Bacteroidota bacterium | reverse complement strand
AAACGCCCTTTTAACCCCCCTACACGTCCTTTTATTGGGGGTAATCGCTCTTGGTTTAGGTCGTGGAACTACAGCCGATGCCGCGGCCGGTGGTCCCGATGCTTACGGTTATACCTGGAAGGATTCCAACGAACCCGGAGGGCCAACCTACCAATGGATCAACATTACCACAACAGGTACCCAGGTTACAGGGTTGGGGGACGATAATTTTGCGGGCCCCTTTGGTTTCATTGACGGATTTCAGTTTTATTGGTACTTCCCCACACAGGTTTGGATTGGCTCCAACGGCTACCTGAGCTTTAGTGGAAATAATTTTGCATCGCCATTTCCCATTATTCCCAATACGGCCAGCCCACACAATTTTATTGCAGGAATGATGTCGGACTTGAATTTTGATGGAACCGGAAATCCAGGTACCTGCTATTATCGTAATACGCCGGATACCATCGTCATTAGTTGGATTAATGTACCGTTTTGGACGGTGGGTACCCCATCGTTTATCGGGACCAATTCATTCCAAATCGTTTTGGTACGCTCGGATCGCAGCATCACCTTCAATTACCAGAGCCAATTGGGTATGACCCAAAACGATGATATCACCATCGGCATCGAAAACATAACGGGGCAATTGGGTCTGCAACATTCCAAAAACGTATACCCAACAGGAGGCTATTCGGTCAAATTTTATTACCCCACCACCACCACCTACCAAGCGGTGGACGGAGGAGTGCATTGGAATATGGAGGATGGCAACGGCGGTGTTTTTGTCAAACGGTACAGCGCTGTCCCAACGGTCACCAACATCAAAAATTTTGGGAACCAACCTATCCAAGCCATCAGCGTGAGCACGAGCGTTAGCCATCCGACCGCATTGGGTACCAGTGGGAATGGCCAAGTGGCTTCGTTGTTACCGGGTGCGGATACCAGCCTTAGCCTGGGTGCTCCTCTCATACCCACGGATCCCGGTATCTATACGATGATATCGCAGGTGAGCGGTATCGTCGGGGATTTGGTAGCCTCGAACAACCTGCTACAATCCAAGATTATTGCGGTGGATACGGTGGGGACCCAAATTCCTCTGGTGTACCACGACGCTACGCCGGAACCTGGAGGGATTTCTTGGAGCGGAGGAAGTGGCGGAATTGGCTATTATATCCAACCGCCCTTTTATCCATGCCAAATCAACGGGTACCGTGTGACCATTGCCGCCGATCCCTCGGCAAGCGGTTGTTACCTCAAAATTTACGATGACAATGGGCCCAACGGGGGTCCCGGCACCCTCTTGGATTCTGTTTACGCCTCTCCTACTTCTTATACCGTTGGTGTTAACAGTGTTATACCGACGGCGGGTACCCAAGTCACCGTGAATAGCGGTGGGTTCTACGTGCTTTGGGTGATGCCGGCCGGGTCCAATGTCATCCTGGCATGGGATCGAACCCCACCCATTTCCAACCGCTCCTACGAATATTTGGGCGGTTTATGGGCTCCATGTCGTTTTCGATTTACCGAAGATTATTTTTTGGGGGTTTCTGTCGCATGGTCCAATTTCGAAGATGCCCAAGCGCTTCGCCTCGTATCTCCAGCGGCCAATGCTTTTTTGCGAACGCCTACACCGGTTCAGTTTCGCGCCCTCAACGCGGGGAGTTCGGTTAATGGACAACCTATCGAATTGGGCTATAAATTTTCGATCGAAGCCCCTGTTTATCATACCATTCCATCCGGTTCCTTGCTGCCGGGTGATTCCATAACTCACCAGTTTAGTACATTGTTAAGCTCAGGAACCCTCCGATCAGGAACCCTGTGTACCTGGGTTCGAATGAACGGGGATATGAACAACAGCAACGACACCACCTGCATCAATGTGACCTACCAACCGGGAGTCGGCTTTCGGGAATTGTTGCGAGACAATGCCCGTTGGACCCTTTATCCCAACCCGGCTTCGGACGAAGTTCGACTATTGGGAATCAACGAACAAGAACTGAGCTCAGCGTGGTTTGTTACCGATGCCGTTGGACGGAGGTTGTTTGTTCCCATCGTGCAGGAATCAAGTTCCCAAATCCGACTGGACCTTCGAAGTCTACCTACCGGGATTTACTCGGTAAGATCCGAGGACCATGGGGGGCAGACCCTTCCTTTGATGATTCATCGCTGATGACAATGAATACAGGTCGTTTACGACTTGTCTGATGTGCCCAGGACTGGACTCGAACCAGCACAGGATTACTCCCACTACCCCCTCAAAGTAGCGTGTCTACCAATTTCACCACCTGGGCAAAGGCCTGCAAATCTAAGGCCTAGAACTGAATTTTGACCCCCCGTTTGTCCAAGCTTTTGCGGTAGCGTTGAGCGTTTCGAAGATGCTGGTCGAAGCGGGTTGCAAAGAGATGGGTTCCAACCCGTTCGGGGTTGGCACAAAAATAGATAAAGTCGTGCTTTTCGGCCTTCAAAACCGCATGAATGGCGTTTTTGGAAGGAATACAAATGGGGCCTGGTGGCAAACCTTGCTGCCGGTAGGTGTTGTAGGGGGAGGCGGATTGGGTATGCTCAACGCCAATCCGTCGCAGATCGAAGCGACCCAAGGCAAATTTGACGGTTGGATCCGCCTGCAATGGCATTCCAGCCTTCAAACGATTCCAATAAACTCCGGCAATCCGCGGCCGTTCCGGGGCAAATTGGGTTTCTTCTTCGACAAGGGATGCCAAGATCATGACATCACGGGGGGTAAGCCCCAGGCTCCTGGCCTCGGCGATTCGATGGGAGGTCCAAAAAGCCCTGTATTCTTTTTGCATTTTTTGGAGGAATTGCGTTGGTCGTATGGTCCAGTACACTTCGTAGGTATCCGGCAAAAAAAACAACAAAGTGTTTTGCGGGTCCCTTGGTTGCCCTTCCATGACCAGGGAATCGCGGAACAATTCCATCCAAGCCGTCGAATCGGCTTGCAAATGTTTCGCCAAAAAAGTAGCCAAACGTGCAGGGGTTCGCTGTTTGTTCATCACCAAACGGTAAGGAGTTTGGTGACCTCTTTCGATGGCTCGAAACCAGGTCCACATGGAGACCTTGTTACCAAAAAGATAATGCCCGGCCTGGGGACCTCTCGTGAACAAGAGTCGTTGTACGATTTGCATGCGAATCCGAAGGCCCGGTCCCTCCAAAGACGAAGAAGGGATATCCCGCCACAAGTACACCCATTCGGTCCGGTATTGTCGAGGCAGAGAGGGGTAATTGCGTGGCCAAAACAAGTCCAATACAAAGATGCCTAGCAGCCCAAAGCCTAAGGCTATTAATCGATAAAAACTTTTTATTTT
>JBJTSS010000332.1:0-3508 GCA_046079785.1 Bacteroidota bacterium | reverse complement strand
GGGTCGAAAAAGCCGCTATCAAAGACGCCAAACTGCGCACCTTTATTACCGACGATCACCATCGTAACGATTTGGTTCGCCATGTTTACGATACGACATCGGGCATTCTGCGCCCAGGCTTGGATGCCTTGGTGGTGATGGATGATTCCATTGTTCGGGGAACGACGCTGCGCGAAAGTATCGTGTCCATCTTGGGTGGACTCAAGCCCCGCCTTTTGGTGGTGGTGAGTTCAGCGCCGACCATTCGTTATCCGGATTGTTATGGAATTGATATGAGTCGTTTGGGTGATTTTATTGCGTTTCAGGCGCTCATCAATCTCCTGCAGCGGGAAGGCCTGGAGGCCCACTTGAAACAAGCCTACCAAGACGCGAAAGCCGACCTCGAAAAAACCGAACATCCCCTTGCCAACCGATTGCAGAGTCTGTATGCTCGGGTTAGCGATCAGGCGTTGGAAGAGGAGATTGCACGCTTACTTACCCCCGATGGCTTACCCTTTCCGATACGGGTGGTCTACCAGAAAATCTCGGATTTGCACATCGCTTGCCCTGGACATCGCGGAGATTGGTATTTTGGGGGTCAGTACCCTACACCCGGCGGTCACCGGGTGGCCAACCGAGCCTTGGTTTACTACATGGACCAAGTCGAGGCCCGTCCTTACTAGGGGCCTCATTGAACCCAAAAAAGGGCTTTCTGGAGTTCCCAGGGCATTCTTATTGACAAATATGTCCATTTGGTGTACATTTTTGATTCGTCGATGCATCGAAGGCTTCCCGATTTTGGGTTATATGAAGCATGCAGGCCAAGTCATTAGCCTTAAAGTCAAAGAAAGCGGAATCAGCATCTCCCATGTTGCTCGATTCCTCAAAGTGCAGCGAACCACGGTCTATAATCTGTTTGAAAAAGAAACTTGGCCCATCCACCGACTACGGGAAATAGAGGCTTTGCTTCATTTGGACCTTTCGGACCTGTACCCCAAAGAAGTCCCAACCAAAGAAGACCCCTATTTTTTGACCCCCGACCAAGCCCGTGTACTGATGGAGGAACGAGAAGAATTCAGACGCTTGTATCTTGAGGCCATTGATCAAGTCAACCTCATCAAAGCCGCCTTCTTTACCTAATGTCCCATCCACTCGACAAAATTGTTCAAATCAGCGGAACCGGTGGTTTGCACCGCGTTCTCAACACCTCCAAACAAGGCTACCTGCTCGAAAGCCTGGACCCCCAACCCAAACGATGGCATGCCCCTGCCCAAAGCAAAGTTGCTGCTTTGGCCGAGATTGCCATCTATACCCAAGAAGACCAAACCCCTCTCTGGGAGGTTTTCCGCAATTTGCATCAACTGGGTCTAAAGGAAAGCGAAATCACCGAGGCCTTGTCCGAAGAGGGTACGCTGATTTCGTTGTTTCAGCGGGCCCTCCCCGAGTATAATGCGGAGCGGGTCTATGTCAGCGATATGCGAAAGGCCATCCGTTGGTTCCTGCTACTGCAGGGCATCGTGGACTTCAACGCTCAAATAGAGGATGGCGATGCAGAGGAAAAGGGCAACTCGGTTGAGGCCTAGGACGCCCTAAGGCGATTCGCCCTTGGTTGCACGGCCGGGGGAGGCCATGATCCTCCAAACCTTAGGTTAGGGGGCTGGAAGTGATGAAGCCAAAAAACGCGGATGCCTAAAATGATACGCCTCCATGAGGTGATGGGGCTCCACGGTTTCCACCCCCTCCATAGCGGCCAAGGTTTGGGCAACGTTGGTTAATCGTTGACAGGCCCGCATGCTCAGTCCTCCCCCTTGCACCAAACGATGCATGAGGCTTTTGGATTCATTGCACAAGGCCCTTTCGCCAAACACGCTGGGATTGGGCGATTGGATCTGGATGGACAAATCCGATGAGCCGGTCGACAGGGTCGGATGGTCGTTTGCCCACTCGTCGGCGCTAACCCTGTCCATACAGACCACCAAATCGATACGATCCAAAAGGGGGCCACTAATACGGCGCTGGTAGCGAATGACCAAGGATTCAGAGCAACGGCACCGATTCCCGGAACTCCCGTAATAACCGCATGGACAAGGGTTCATGGCGGCCACCAACAAAAAACGAGCCGGGTAACATACGCTTTGGCGATGTCGGTTGAGCATGACCGTACCCCGCTCAAGAGGCTCGCGCAATGCCTCCAAAACCTCCCTTCGGAATTCGGGTAGTTCATCCAAAAAGAGGACCCCGCTGTGAGCCAAGGTAACTTCACCGGGCATGGGCCAGGCGCCGCCGCCTACCATGGCCGGAAGGGATACGGAAGGATGGGGTTGACGAAATGGACGCTGCAAGGCGGCGCCGTGCCGCTCGGGCGCATTCGGGTGTTCCATGACACCGAGTTGTTCGGGGGCGTCGTGTAACAATGAATAAATTCGGGCGGTGTCCCAGGTTTCTTCGGGGGTCATGGGCGGCAATAAGCTGGGTAATACGTTGGCCAGCATGGTTTTGCCACAACCAGGGGGACCCATGAGGAGGATGTTATGGTGGCCGGCGGCAGCGACCTGCAGGGCCCGCTTGGCCAAGGCTTGGCCTCTGACCTGCTGCAACGGTCGCGGGGCGGCAGCGCCGCCCGGTACCGGAGGTACCGCCGCCGGCCCGGGCTGTAACACAGAGGCCGCTGAAGCGGCCTGCTCAGGGCAACCATCCATAACAAATTCCACCACATCGCGGAGATTTTCAAACCCGTACGCTTTGACCCGGGGGCACCACGACGCTTCAACCCCATTGGCCATGGGCATAATAACGCCACGATACCCTTGCCGCTCGGCCAAATCCATCACCGACAAAATCCCCCGCACCCCTTTGATTTTACCATCCAACGACAACTCCCCAATCACCAAAAATTCCCCCAACCGCTCTTGCTCCAAAATCCCGGCCTCGGCCAACAACCCCAAAGCGATGGTCAAGTCATACGCTGCTCCTTCTTTGCGCAAATCCGCAGGCGCTAAGTTTACCAAATGTCGGCATCGCGGCAAATGATAACCCGCATTCCGTACCGCATTTTGGATACGTAATTGCCCTTCGCGCACCGCCGAATCGGCCATCCCCACCAAGTAAAATCCAAATGACCGAGAATCCGAATCCACCTCCACTGTCAACAAACGAGCATCCAAGCCCTGCAACAAACCGCTGTAAACCCTCACCATATGGACGCAAAAGTCCAGCCAACACCCCCCATCGACCCGTAAACAAGCGTTTAACCACCCTTGCTTTAAACACCCTGGTTTTTGCGTATTTTTGCCCACCCTCGGGTGATTAGCTCAGCTGGTTCAGAGCACTGCCTTGACAGGGCAGGGGTCACAGGTTCGAATCCTGTATCACCCACCCAAGACCCCCCTTTCCATCGCGCCCATGGCCGTTTTGCACAATCCGGTAAACCGCGAGCTTCTTCGCAAACAATTGATGGAAGAAGCCTTTCAACGGGTCACCCTGTCCTTTTATCGGTATGTCCGTATTGCCGATCCCTCGGCTTTTCGCG
>JBJTSS010000331.1:0-4584 GCA_046079785.1 Bacteroidota bacterium | reverse complement strand
TTGGTATCGCTCCGCTTCCATAGGACAAAGACTCAAAACGCCTTGAAGCGGAGACCTACCATCAGTTGCTGCGACCGCAGACCGTTTTTCCCATCGGTTCCATCGAATTGACTCGATGTTATAATAGATTTTTTTGAAAAGTTTGTTGGTCGCCTGCGCTTGCAATGCGTAATACGAAGATTCCCGGTTATGGGCCCGTACCCATAGGCGATGCGACCGCAAGTTCGGCGATACCAAGCAGGCACTGCATTGCCAGCCTTCCAAAAGAATATCTTGGGGACCTTGGGACAGAGCCTCGTCGATTCGAACCCCTTGTCGGGTAGCCACGGCATGTGGTCGGAACGAAAACCAGGCGGCCAAAGCATGGGGGCGGGGGTACCACTGCAAGGAGGCAACCCGGGCATGCCAGTCCGGTGGCGGTACCAAACCTTGGCGCAGTTGCCGATCAAGCACCGGACTAACCCAGGCATGGATATGCAATTCCATTCCAAGGTCCAACAGGGCCCTAATTTTGAGATCCACCTCCGCCGTGCCGCCGTAAAGCGGCGCTAGCGGCAGATCAAAAAGAACCAGCTGCAGCGCTCGTCCATCGTTCATCCAGCGCTGTTCTCGGTGGAGGATTCAAAGAGAATATTGCCCATGTCTTCGAGGCGCCCGCCAGCACATCGAAGAACCCGAGCGGGAAAACGGTCCATGGTCATGTAATCGTGGGTTGCCATCAACAGGGCCGTCCCTCTTCGGTTGATCTCGACCAACAGCGACAAAACCTCTTCGGAACTATCCGGGTCCAATTGGCCGGTAGGCTCATCGGCCAAGAGCAAGCCCGGCTGATTAAGCAAGGCCCTGCCTATGGCCAGTCGTTGTTGTTCCCCACCGGGAAGGCGGTGCGGCATGTCCAACCCACGCTCTCCCAGGCCCACCAAATTCAATACCTCCTCCTTTCGATGCCGCTTCTGAGCCAAATCCTTCCAACCGGTAGCCTCCAGGACAAAATCCAGGTTGGCATCCACGGAACGATCCATGAGCAATTGAAAATCCTGAAAAACAACCCCGATGCGGCGCCTCAAGGCCGGGAGATCGCGGCGATGAAGATTCAAAAGGTCTTGACCCATGATCATGGCCCGTTGACCTTGAAGCGGGATTTCACCGATGAGGGACCTCACCAAGGAGGATTTGCCTTGTCCGCTCTTGCCGACCAAATAAACCATTTCGCCAGCATGGAGGACTAATTGCACCCCTTCAAGCAAAATACGGGGGCCGTAGGCAAGGGTGATGTTCTCCAGATGAAGAACGGGTTCGCGGTCCATGGCCAAGGAATTTTGGCCTAAATTAAGGTTCTTTAACCAAGAAACGTTTGTAAAACCTGCCCTGTTGCCTATTTTTAGCGTTTTAACTGTTCCAAAATCGCCGAAACCTCTGCCATGAACTTCCAACCTGCCAAGCTGCTGTGGGCCGTATGGGCTCTTTTTCTGGTTACCCCGCTTTGGGCCCAAAAATCTTCCCCACAGCAGGTTTCCAAATCCGTAACGGAAAGCTGCCGAAATGCCTCCTTCCGGACGGTACCCGCTTTGCCTTTTCGGGTTGGGGACAATATACCGTTCAGCATCGTCATTGGGCTCAAGAATTTTGATTTCGACCAAAACACCCAGGTGGTGGTTACGCCGGAAGTCCATTACCGAAACAAGGTCGTGGCCCTGCAACCCATGCGTTTTAAGGCCCTCGCTAACCAAGCCCTGAACCCGGAGCTCTGGGAGGATACCGTCATGGCTTCTTTGGTTCGACGTGGCGAAAACCTTTTTGAGCATGCCGTGCAGGTTCCTTACGAAGAAGGCATCGAAAACGCTACCCTCGAAGCTCGGTTCACGGTCATCGAAAACAAAACCAGCCGCGAATTGCCCTTGGCCCGTATCAGTTCGGCTGGGTTCTCCAGTTTTTCTAGGTTCCTGGAACCGACCCTGGAATTGATGGATTTGGATTACGAGAAAGAAAAACTCTGCATCAAAGAAATTCATACGGTGAACTTTCCTGCCGGCCGTCACGAAGTGAACGACGCTTTGAATCAGAGCGCCTTGCAGCAATTGTTTGCGACGCTTCAAAGCCCCCGCGAAATTCTGGAAATCAAAATTGTAGGCAGTGCTTCCCCGGAAGGAGAATCCTCCAACAACGAAAATTTGGCCTTCAAGCGGATGGAGAATTTAAACAAGTTGGTGGTTCGCGAATTGTTAGGACGTAAACAAAATGCTATGGCCAGTTCCGAGGTGTTTTCGGACGGCTTTATGACCACCCGTTGGGTTCAACAAACCTGGGATTCCATTTTGCCCATGTTGGGTAGCCTCAAATCCTCCAACGGCCCCAAAATCAAAGCGGCTTTGACAGCGGCCGAAGGCCAAGAAGCCAAAAAGAAAGCAGCCGAGAAATTTGCATCCGATTACCAGCGCATGGTGAACGAATGGTTCCCCGGGATGCGTTCCTGCCGCATTGAGATCCTGAGCACCCCCTCCGATGAGAGCATTATGAACGATATCAAGGCCTTTACCAAAGGTTCCACCAAAAACCAATGGCCTGCAACCCGCATGATCCAAATGGCCTTGGCCGCTGAAACAGAGCAAGTCAGCATGGCCCTCTACCGCAAAGCTGCCGCTTGGTACCCGGAAGATTACCGGGCCCATTTCAAATTGGGGATGATGCATTACCGAAACAACCGATTGGCAGAGGCCGAAAGCAATTTTCAACAAGCCTGTATTCTTAACCCCAAATCAGCAGAGTCCAAAAACAATCTGGGGGCCACCCTTAGTCAGCTCCAGCGATTTGGGGAAGCCATGAACTATTTCAAGGCCGCCGCTGCCCAGGGTCGACCCAGCAACATCAACCGGTCCTTTGTCGCTGCCCGTTTGGGTCGCTTCGAAGAGGCCTTGGCCTTGATGGACCCGGAACCAACCCACAACCGCGCCCTTTGTCAATTGGGTGCAGGACAAGCCTACGATGCCATTGCCACCCTGCAAGCCGTTGAGCCCAAACAGGTTTTGACCGCCTACCTCACCGCATTGGCCGCTACGCGGATTAACGATATCGCTTTGGTCTGTGAACAAGTCCGCACCGCTATTCAAGGAGACCTGAACATGCGGGAATGGGCCAAAAAAGAAGCAGATTTTCATCCCTACCGGACCAACGCACAATTTCGCGAAGCCATCAAATTGCCGCCGGATTCCCAGCGGGTTGGCAACGAATAACCGGGCGCCCTTTGCACCCTGCTGACGTCCTCTACTGTTCTGTTCCGGTTGCTCCGATGAGGGCAGAGCCTTCTCATCGTAGCGAACAAGTCAGCCAGGCATTGTGGGGCGAATCGATGCAGGTTCTGGGACAGGAGGCCTCTTGGTTCCGCGTAATGCTAAACCTCGACGGTTACCTTGGTTGGGTGTCGGAACGACAGGTCGTTGCACCACCCGAAAGGGTTTCCGTTGACAGCCCCCAGGTCAGCAGCGATTGGGCCCTGCTCCAAACCCAAGATGAGAGCCTTACCTATCTGCTAAGCATGGGCTCTGTCCTTAGGCCATTCCTTGGGGGCCAAGGGGCTTCGCTTGTTCAAGGCACGGCCACTTTGCTCCCCAGGGAACCCCAAAGCGCATCGGTCGTCCTGGAACGGGGTAGTTCTTGGCTAGGAACCCCGTACCTCTGGGGTGGGCGGAGTCGCTTTGGGGTGGATTGTTCCGGTCTTGTACAAGTTTTGTGGGGATCCGTGGGTATTCAATTGCCCCGGGATGCTTCGGAACAATTCTCAAGGGCGCCCATTCAATTCGACCTCCACGACCCTGCAGCCTGGCAACAGGGCAATCTGGCTTTTTTTTCGGAGAACAGCGACCGAATCACCCATGTTGGTTTACTTACCGCTGATGGTCACCTCCTGCATGCATCGGGGGAGGTTCGCATGGATTTGGTCAGTGCCCAAGGCATCCTATCCAACACCCGACAGGTCCCTTTCCAACATCGCTTGGTTGGCCTGGCGTCCTACCATACGTTAGGGACCTAGTTAGCGTTCTTAAAAGGTTCGTTTCACGCCCTTGCCCCCTATTTTTGAGCCAAATTTTGACAAAATGAAAAATATGCGTTCTTGGCCCGTGATGGCCTTCTTGATTTTGGGACATTTGCTCCTTGCCTCTTGTGCCCAAGAATTCAAGTTGGATTCTTCAGCCGTACAGTACCGATTGAACGAAGAGCCCTTGACGGCTCATGGTAACCAAGCCCGTTTGGATGTCCAATACCAAATTGCCCCCAAAAAACTAACCAAAAACGGGGTAGCCGTGATGAGTTTGATCGAAAAAACCGCGGGGCAAAGCAAAGTCATCACCAGAGACCTGATCACCGGCCCCAAAGTCAAAGGACTCAATGGCACCCGAGCCGATCTTTCCAAAGAAATTGCGGGGACTTTGACCCATCAAGAATCGGTGGGCGAAAACCCCAAGAACCGCACCTACACCATGGAGGTCTCCTCCTTTAGTGGTTCCAAGAAAAACGTGAAGGCGGCCAAAGCCGCCATGGAAACCGGTTCCACTGCCCCCTGGCCGACCAAAACCTACCGTTTTGAAG
>JBJTSS010000330.1:0-1453 GCA_046079785.1 Bacteroidota bacterium | reverse complement strand
AATAATATTGGTGCCATTTCATTGGCCTTGAACTATAACACATCAGGACTGGTTTATCAAAACATTGCAAACCTGAACCCTGCGCTCAGTAATAATTTCTTGATTAACAACATTAATGGACAGGTACGCATCGCTTGGTTTGATTTGAACCCCATAGCATTTAGCAACAATGCACTACTCTTTAATCTGGTATTTGTTGCCAATAATCCAAGCCCTGTAACATGGAATACGCAAGTTGCTGGAGACTGTGAAATTGGGGATGCCACCGGAGCGACATTGCCCTCCGTTTTCGTTAACGGTTCGGTCGCCATTACTGGAACTCGTTCTGCTGTAACTGCATCAGGGCCACTAAGTTTTTGCTCAGGTGAATCGGTGACCCTAAGTGGTCCCAACGCGACCAACATTACTTACCAGTGGAACCTTAACGGTAGCCCCATCAGCGGTGCAACCAACGGCAACTACACAGCAACAAGTAGCGGAGCCTACACCTTGACGATCAACAGTGGGTTAAACTGTGTATCGGTATCTGACCCAGCCAATGTCAATGTTAGAACCCGACCAGCGGCATCAATTACAGCAACCGGTTTGAGCGGTGGAAACGTTACCATTTGTCAAAACAGCTCGATCACGCTGCAAGCCAACACAGGAACAGGCTTTACCTACCAATGGCTCCTTAATGGAACCAACATCCCGGGGGCCACTAACCCGACTTTGAGCGCCAATCAGGCAGGATCTTATACCGTCCTGGTTACCAACCAAAGCGAAGGAAACGGCTGTTCCAACACTTCATCCGCTGTTAACTTATTCCTAAATCCCATTCGTTCCTCCACCATCAACGCCTCGGTACCCTTTGGTGGAAACTATACCCTTTGCGGTCAAACCTACAATGCTACCGGTACCTACCTTAAAATCTGCGGAACTGCTGCCAACGGTTGCGACTCCGTAGTAACGCTCAATCTCACTGTCGCCTTACCTCTCACCACCACGGCAGCTAATGTGATTGGTTGTGTTGGAGACACCGTTCGCGTTCCAGTTACCGTGAATTACCTCAACGGAGTCAGCGCAATTTCATTGGCACTTAATTACAATTCTTCTTCCTTGACCTTTGTAGGTTTTGAGAATGCCAACCCATCCATAATCAACTCCAGCTTATTAATTAATTCGGGAGTTTTTTCGGGTCAACCACAAGTCAGGTTGTCCTGGTTTGATGCCAATTCCATTAGCCTCGGCGCTGGACCCGTGAGCCTCGTTGAATACCTTTTTGTCGTAAACAGTTCTTCAAACCTTACTTGGGACCTAGCTACGGCTGGTAATTGCGAATACGCCGATGCAACCGCAACACCTATCAGCATTGTGGCCTTCAACAACGGTTCCGTAACGGCGAATCCAATTCCTGTCACGAACCTCACCCAAACCATTCCTTACGGTACCACGTATTCATTCTGTGGCCAGA
>JBJTSS010000329.1:0-1248 GCA_046079785.1 Bacteroidota bacterium | reverse complement strand
CCAATCAAAACCGCAGCGACAGATTACCCATGCTTTTTGGGTCAACTCTTCTTGGAGCTGACCCGGGGACCATCCGGCATAACCCCGAAAATAGGCCTGGTACGAGGCCAAAATCGGCAACAGGCCTTGGGAAGCTTGGTAGGTTTCCAATGCGTCATCGTCGCCCACCTGGGCGAAGCGTAATTCCACTTGGGGGGATTCGAGGTTGCGCAATTCCAAGGCATACCAGGTATCGATGGCGACCGGTCCTCCGTTGCGAAACAAAGACGTGGAGGACTCCCCGGGAAGGCTTCGGTTCAAGACCAAGCCGAGACCCTCTTGGCCATTCAAATCGGTGTTCAAAATCAAAACCACCGAACGCTCAAACGATGGATCACTCATAAACGGATCGGCCAGCAACAAATCCCCAGGCCTTAGGGGGTCCTGCCCGTCATCCTTGGGTGAACGTGCATGATGGTTGCGCTGATTGGGCATCACCTCGCAAACATAAAACGGCCCTTGGGCTTTGAAACAAGGGGGGCTTACCTTTGATAAATCTTTAACATGAACGACCTCAACGAACAACTCCAACGCCTCCGCAAAGACTATGCCGGGCGTATGCTAAGACGGGAGGACCTAAGACCCAACCCGTTGACCCAATTTGAACAATGGTTGGCCGAGGCCGTCGAGGTCCGCATGGAGGAACCCAATGCGGCGTGTTTATCCACCTGCGGTTCGGATGGCCAACCCCGAGGAAGGATGGTTTTGTTACGGGGATTGGACGAGGGGGGCTTTGTTTTCTTTAGCAATTACAACAGCAGCAAAGGCCAGCAATTGGAAGAAAATCCTCGGGCGGCTTTGACCTTTTTTTGGGATGTTTTGGAACGACAAGTTCGCATCGCCGGGGAGGTCCAACGTCTCAGCGAAGCTGCTTCGGACGATTATTTCCAAAGCCGCCCCCGGGGCAGCCGTATCGGTGCTTGGGCCAGTCCCCAAAGCCAAGTGGTGGCATCGCGGACCGAATTGAACCGTATCATGGAAGTCACCATGAGCCTTTACGCGGCGGATGTCCCCATCCCCCGTCCAGACCATTGGGGTGGCTATCGAATCCTTCCCTTGGAGATAGAGTTTTGGCAAGGTCGCCCCAACCGACTCCACGATCGTTTGCGGTACCGGCGAAGCCAAACCAACCAAGAATCGTGGGAGGTCGAAAGATTGGCGCCTTAATTCCTTAGCGCCAACGTATTTCGTCCACAAACAGAAAACTCT
>JBJTSS010000328.1:0-2630 GCA_046079785.1 Bacteroidota bacterium | reverse complement strand
CCCATGAAGTGCATTGGGAAAAAGACCAGGTAAACCGAAGCAAAGGTTAACCAAAAATGCAGGTAACCCAATTTCTCATCCATCATGCGGCCGTACATCTTGGGGTACCAATGGTAAACCCCGGCCAACATCCCAAACATGGACGCCGAACCCATCACCAAGTGGAAGTGAGCCACCACAAAGTAGGTATCGTGTAGATTAATGTCCAAGGCCGCATTGCCCAAATAGATACCGGTCAAACCCCCTGAAATAAAGAGGGATACCACGCCGATTGCAAACATCATCGCCGGGGTAAATTGAATATTACCGCGCCACAAAGTCGCCAAATAATTAAAGACCTTGACCGCCGAAGGCACCGCGATCACCAAGGTCAGGATCATGAAAACATTGCCCAGAAACGGATTCATCCCGGTGATAAACATGTGGTGACCCCAAACGATAAAGCTGAGGAATGAAATCCCCAACAACGAACCTACCATGGCCCGGTATCCAAAGATGGGCTTGCGGGCATTGGTGGCAATGATCTCGGAGGTTAGACCCAGGGCCGGCATCAAGACGATATACACCTCCGGGTGACCCAAAAACCAAAACAAGTGTTGGAAAAGGATGGGAGATCCCCCTGTTCTGGTGAGGGCTTCACCGGCGATGTAGATTTCGCTGAGGTAAAAGGACGTCCCAAACGAACGGTCAAAAACCAAAAGAACCGCCGCCGACAAAAGGACGGGGAAAGACAAAACACCCAAAATGGCCGTACAAAAGAAGGACCAAACGGTGAGGGGCATGCGGGTCATTTTCATACCCGGCGTTCGCAAGTTCAGGATGGTGGTGATGTAGTTCAAGGCCCCCATCAAAGCCGAGGCGATGAACAGAACCATCGAAATTAGCCAAAGCGTCATCCCTAATCCCGAACCCGGAACGGCCTGTGGTAAGGCACTGAGCGGAGGATAAATCGTCCATCCGGCTGAAGCAGGTCCACTTTCGACAAAGAGCGAAGCCAGCATGATGACCGAAGACAAAAAGAACAACCAATAGCTAATCATGTTCAAGAAAGGGGACGCCATATCGCGTGCTCCCACTTGGTATGGAATCAAAAGGTTCGAGAAGGTCCCGCTGAGGCCGGCCGTCAAAACAAAAAAGACCATCAGGGTCCCGTGCAATGTGACAAGGGACAAATAAAAATTAGGGTCCAATCGTCCGCCTTTGCCCCATTCCCCGATGATGGACTCCAACCAAGGGAACGTGCGGTCCGGCCAACCCAACTGCAACCGGAAAAGCAGAGAAAGACCCGCTGCGATCAACGCCATAATCATCCCGGTGAACAGGTATTGTTTGGCGATCATCTTGTGATCCTGCGAGAAAATGTATTTGGTGATGAACGTGTCGTGATGCTCGTGATGAGCATGAGCACCGGGGCCGTGGGCCGGATCGTGGGAATGTGCTATCGATGACATAAACAGGGTAAATTAAGAAGCTTAGCGTTGGGTCGTTAATTGAGCGGTCAATCGACCTTCGGAAAGGGCAGTCTGGTTGGTAACCGTATCCGCCGAAGGACTGGGACTCCCCTCTTGGGCAGGTTCCGGACGGCGGAAATAGTAACGTTGTTTGGTCAACCATTCGGCGTATTCGACGTCGGAAACCACGTTGACCTTGAGTCGCATGTTAAAGTGGGCAGCTCAACAGATCTTGTTGAACGCCAACTCGTAAACGAAATTGCTGTTCCCCGTGATTTCCCGCATTTCTTTAGTGGTGACGGTTGGGGTAAAATAGAATTGGGTCGGCATACCGGGCACCACGTTCATTTGGACCCTAAAATGAGGCATGTAGGCGGAGTGGATCACATCACGTGCCCTTAGTTTCATTAATACCGGACGATTAACGGGCAGGGTAATCTCGGGAACCAAAAGATCGTCTCGACCTGCGCTGTCACTTTCTTCGATGCCCATGCTGTTGGTAGCCGAAATAAGCCGAAAATCGTGACCACCCAATTTTCCATCCGCACCGGGGTAGCGGGCCTGCCATCCAAATTGGTAGGCAAACAGCTCGAATTGGAGGGCATCTTCGGCGGGTTTGACCTGCGTTATTTCCCGCCAAACCTTGGTGCCGTAGAGCACCAAAACCGTCAGAACAATTGCGGGCACGACCGTCCAGTAAAATTCCAATTGATGGTTGTCGGCATAAAACAAGGCCTTGCGGCCATCGCGGTGGCGGTAGGCCAACGCAAAACCAAAAAGCAGTATTTGGGTCAAAACAAAGACGACTATGGTAATCCAGAAGGTTACACTCAGCATGCCGTCCAATTCCACACCGTGGGCCGAAGCCGAAACCGGCAGGGTGAACTTCATGACCTTGATGAAATGCCATAACACAAAGAGCATGAAGACCACCAAGAACACCACCATCAAAATGGCGTTGACCTTGTTCCAATTGAAGAGGCGAACGCCCTTGGTTTTCATGGAAGCCGAAAAGGTTTTGAGCCCCGCCAAGACGACCCAAGCCAAGGCAATCAAGGCGATAATCAACTTGGGGCCGTCGCCGAAACCTTCGGTAGGGGCCGATTGGGCCAGGGCAGGCTCCGCAAAACCAGCCAAGAACAAAGTAAGGAATCCGGCCAGGGCCGTGAATCGCCGGGA
>JBJTSS010000327.1:0-2036 GCA_046079785.1 Bacteroidota bacterium | reverse complement strand
AACAACCTGTTTTGGCCTTGGCCCTGGGCGCCCAACACGCCACCAAGGTTCTTACCGAAGAACAATGGTGGCGTGTTGGGCGCCCAGGGCCAAGGCCAAAACAGGTTGTTGGGGATCCCAGTCCATGATTTCGGAAAGGCTTGGGCCAGAGCGAGGCGTAAGGTGAATCTCTAATCCCTTTCCGTCGTCCTTGATGCCCCAGGGCAAGAGCATTTTTTCGTATTTCTGGACGGTGTGAACGGTTGTATGGGGTCGCTTTTTGGTTTGAACCATCCACCACTTGCCCAGGTTGTTTTTGGCCAAGGCCAGACGAGGCATGGCTTGGCCGCGCAGGACCATGCGCCCATACCAACGCTTTGTTCGCCAATTGTTATGAAGATCGATCCAAGCGTCAAAATTTTGTTCCGCCAATAGCTTAATCAAAGCGGATTCATCGCCATCCCAGAGATGAATTTGATGCAAATGGGGATGAGCCTCCAACAACGGCTCCATTCCTTTTTTGGTAACAAAATGCAAACGAACCAAGGGAAATTCGGCTTGAAGCCAACGGATTACCGGGGTGCATAAGACCAAATCTCCAATGGAGCTCAAACGAAGCAAACACAGCGAACCGCCGTGGACACGGAGTCGCTGAACCAGTGCGGTATGATCCGACAACGGTCCAGGGCTACAGTTGCGGAACGAATTCTAAACGAGCCTGAACGCCTGCATTTTGAATCCAAGGCCGTACCTGTTGATAGGGTCGGTACAGAGGCCCCCATTCGTTTCGGAGCTGGTGTTCGGTATAGGCCCCCGATAATTGACCCACCAATTCCTCAACCGGGTCCTTGATCTCGGGTAATTCCCGCAGACGATAGCTTGAAATTTTGGCCAAGCGGGCGGCGCAAGCAATGGCCTCGTTGAGTCCACCCATGCGGTCCACCAAACCCAAGGCCAAGGCTTGTCTACCGGTATAGACCCGACCCTGGGCCAGGCTGTGGACCGAGTCCATTGGTAGACCACGACCTTTGGAAACCACGGTTACAAATTCGTGGTAGACTTGATCGACCCCTTCCTGTATAATGGCCCTTTCGTCGGGGCGCATGCGGCGGGACAAGCTCATGATATCGGCGTAGGGGCCGGTGGTGACCCGATCGACGGTAATCCCCAATTTATTTTTCATAAAATCCCCAACAAAGGGTACCAACCCAAACACCCCGATCGAGCCGGTGATGGTGTTGGGCGATGCAAAAATGCTATCGGCCGCGGCGGCGATATAGTAGCCCCCCGAGGCGGCAACCCCACCCATGGATACCACCAGGGGAATTCCGGCATCCCGAATCCGTTGGGTTTCGCGCCAGATAATATCCGAGGCCAAAGCGGAGCCACCGGGGGAATTAACCCGCAACACCACTGCTTTGGTTTTTTTGTCCAAACGGGCTTTGCGAAGGGCCGCGCTGAGCCCATCCCCGCCGATTTGCCCGTCCCCTCCTTCTCCGCTAACAATATCTCCTTCGGCATAGATGACGGCGATTTTGTTTTTGACGTCTTTGGAAGGGGGCGTAACCCCGGGTTGGGTATTTCGCTTGTCCTCATCCAAACTGCGGAGGTATTCGGATTCGGTAACGAATTTGATTTTGTCGATGGACTTGGCTTTGGTGCGGCGCTGAACCCATTCCAAGACCTGATCCCGGTACATGAGGGTATCGATCAAGCCGGTGGCGACCGCCGATGCGGCATTGCGCACCATCGCTTCGTTGGCCAAACGTTGCAACGAATCCGGGGCTATGCCCCGATTGTTGCCCAGGTTACGGAGCATTTCGGAATAAATACCTTGAATCAAAGCGCTTTGCTGAAATCGATTATCCTCCGACATGTTCTCCCGCACCAACATCTCTCCGGCACTTTTGAATTTGCCTACCCGGATGAGCTCAATTTCCATATCCAATTTCTCAAACATGCCTTTGAGAAAAACATGCTCGGTCGCCAAGCCGTTGAACATGGCCATGCCGGTGGGAACCATGCTCAGAGGCCTGGCCATGGAGGCCAAAAGCAAG
>JBJTSS010000326.1:0-1678 GCA_046079785.1 Bacteroidota bacterium | reverse complement strand
CGATCAATGGCTCCAATACCACAACACCTACGAGCCTTTGGATACTTTTTTGGTTCTGAGCCCCATTGAGTACAACCCCGACCTATCCTATTCCGAAACCAAACTCCGAAATACCCTTAATCGTTATGCTCGATTGGGGTTGTTTGCCCCTGGAAATTTTGAACTGCAGGTGGATGACAGTACCCGAAATATTGCTGTCCGCTTGCAATTACAACCCCTTCCCAAATGGCTATTAAATGCCCAGACGGAGTTCTCAACCAACAGCATTGCCTTGTTTGGGATCAACGGTAACCTCTCCTTTACCCGCAGAAATGCCCTCCGCTTGGGTGATCAATTGGAAATCAAAGCCACCGCAGGAGCTGAGTCCCAGCAACTCACCGGGAGCAGCAGTAGCGGATCCGGGTTGAATACCCTTGACGTGGGTCTACGGACGCAGTTGAGTGTTCCGGGGCTCTTGGGCCCTGGGCTCTTGTCGTCCTGGGGTCTTAACGGGAGCGAACGCACGTTGTGGGCCTTGCAATACCAGCGGCAACAGCGCCTGGACTTTGACCGGAATGTGCTTAAGGCAAGTTTGGGTTTCACCGGCTTGGTGCATCGCTATACCCGTTACGAAGTCGTTCCCTTGGAATTCACCTATGCCAATACTGGCTCCTTGAGTGCTGATTTGCAGAAGTTATTGGACCAACTGAACGACCCTTTGTTGCGGGCCAATTTCGTTTCTTACTTCAGCTCAGGACTGCGCGCCACATGGCTGCAGGACCGAATTCGAGAGCCCCAGCGGGATTATTGGCGGATCATTTTGGAGGGATCCGGGAACATGTACAGCCTCCTCAAGGCCAGCGGGGCCATCAATCCTGTTGGTGATACTCTCTTTGGGTTGCCTTATTTCCGTTACCTCAAAGCCGACCTGGAGTGGCGCAAGCATTTTCTTTTGGGAGGCTCCTCCTTGCTTGCAGGCCGAGCTTTGGTCTCCGCAGGTTTACCTTTTGGGGATCAAAGCACCTTGCCTCTGGAAAAGAGGACTTTTGGCGGAGGAACCAATTCATTGCGGGCTTGGCCCGTACGCGGTTTGGGACCCGGTGCCTTGAGCAACTATGCCAACGGTCGCCTGATACAGTTTGGAGAAATTCGATTGGAAAGCAATTGGGAGTGGCGCTTCAAAGTGCTGGGTAGCCTCAACGGGGCCCTGTTTGTGGATGCAGGGAATATTTGGACCTTAAACGATACCAGCTACGGGGGCTTAGGGAATTTTAGGCTAGACCGGCTTCTTCCCCAGATCGCCATTAACCAAGGGGCAGGCCTTCGTTACGATTTTGGGTTCTTCGTGGTTCGGGTTGATTTTGCCCTCAAAGTCCACGATCCAGCCCTGGTAGAAGGCGAGCGCTGGGTTGTTCGACGCTGGAACGACCGGCCATGGAAAGAAACGGAATGGAGAAATCGGGTGATGCAAGGTCCTCTTAGCAACGGGTCCTACCCCCTGTTTTCGACAGTTTTTGGAATAAATTACCCATTTTGATGGAGATAACCGCTTTGAAAGGCCTCAAATGAACGCGTGTTTCGTATCTTCGCACCTCCAAAATCCAGCCATTCCATGATTGCGATTGTGAATATCCAGGGCCAACAATTCAAGATTAGCCCCCAACAGAAGGTGTATGTGCATCGTTTGCAAGCCAACGAG
>JBJTSS010000325.1:0-3077 GCA_046079785.1 Bacteroidota bacterium | reverse complement strand
TAATACCTCATGGCTTCGACTTCAGAATTTCGTAACGGCCTCTGCCTCAAGTTTAACAACGACATCTACCAGGTGATTGAGTTCCTTCATGTCAAACCAGGCAAAGGGGCCGCTTTTGTTCGCTCCAAACTCCGGAGTTTGACCACCGGTCGCGTTTTGGAGAATACCTTTCCTGCCGGGGCCAAAATTGATCCTGTTCGGGTCGAAACCCGGGAATACCAATTCCTTTACAAGGATGATATGGGGTATAATTTCATGGATTCCGAGTCGTTTGAACAAAATGCTTTGGAGGAGTTCAAGATCAATGCCCCTCAATTTCTAAAAGAAGGTGCGGTTTGTCTGGTTTTGGTCAATACCGAAGACGAGTCGGTGCTTACCTGTGAATTACCGCACCATGTCGAAGGAACCGTTACGTATACCGAACCGGGTTTGAGGGGCGATACCGCTTCCGGAACAGCCCTCAAAGCTGCCGTTATTGACGACGGTCCCACCGTGCAGGTACCCTTGTTCGTGAATCAAGGCGACAAAATCAAAATCGATACCAGGACAGGCGATTATGTCGAACGCGTCAAGTAGTTTCGCCCAAGTCCTTGTTTGTTTATTCTAAACTAAAAATCAATGGAAATCAAAGAAATTCAGGAATTGATACGTTTTGTGGCCAAATCAGGGGTTTCCGAAGTGGAAATCGATAAAGAAGGTTTCAAAATCCACATCAAAACCGCAGGTCAACCCCTAGCCGCTGTGGCCATGGCCCCCCAGGTTGCACAGGCCCAGGTTCTAACGGCACCGACCGTGGTGGAGGCAGCCCCTGCTACGGCTCCTGCCGCCCCTGCGGTCTCAGCCGGAACCCAAGTCAAGGCACCCATGGTGGGTACGTTTTACCGTTCGGCTGGTCCGGATAAGGAACCTTTCGTCAAAGTAGGCGATAAGATTCAGAAAGGTCAAACCCTTTGCATTATCGAAGCCATGAAGCTGTTCAACGAAATTGAAGCGGAATTCAGCGGCACCGTCGTTGAAATTTTGGTCGATAACGCGGTACCGGTTGAATTTGATCAACCTTTGTTTGTGGTCGCTTAGGACTAAATCCCTCTGCGTTAACGTCAACTCAACCGAGACCCCTTGTTCAAGAAAATTCTGATCGCCAATCGAGGCGAAATTGCTTTGCGTATCATCCGCACTTGCAAAGAGATGGGTATCCAAACCGTGGCGGTATATTCCACCGCTGACCGAGACAGTTTGCATGTCCGTTTTGCGGACGAAGCGGTCTGCATTGGCCCACCTCGCTCCGCCGATTCATACCTAAACATTTCTCAAATTTTGGCTGCAGCCGAAATAACCAATGCGGATGCGATTCACCCGGGCTACGGCTTTTTGTCCGAAAACGCCAAATTTGCCGAGGTTTGTCGGGATTATAACATTAAATTCATTGGACCAACGCCGGAATCCATTCGGGCGATGGGGGATAAAATCACCGCCAAAGAAACGATGAAGAAAGCCGGGGTACCCACCGTTCCCGGTTCCGATGGTTTGCTGGGTTCCGATGGTGAAGCGATTAAATTGGCTACCGAAATGGGGTATCCGGTCATCGTCAAAGCAACAGCCGGTGGAGGAGGACGCGGTATGCGGGTGATTTGGAAAGAAGAAGAATTGATACCGGCCATGGAGTCGGCGCGTATGGAAGCAGCCGCTGCTTTTGGGAACGACGGGCTGTACATGGAAAAATACATTGAGGAACCCCGGCATATCGAGATTCAAGTCGTGGGGGATCAGTTTGGCAAAGCCTGTCATTTGAGTGAAAGGGATTGTTCGATTCAGCGCAGACACCAAAAACTTATCGAAGAGTCGCCTTCTCCTTTTATGACCGATGAACTGCGTGAGCGCATGGGCGATGCCGCTGTCCGTGGCGCCCTGGCGGTGGGTTACGAAGGGGCAGGAACCATTGAATTTTTGGTCGACAAATACCGGAATTTTTATTTTATGGAGATGAACACCCGAATTCAGGTGGAGCATCCCGTCACCGAAGAAGTGATTGATTATGATTTAATCAAAGAGCAGATCAAAGTGGCAGCCGGTATTCCAATTTCGGGAAAAAACTATATTCCCAATATGCACGCAATCGAGTGCAGAATCAACGCCGAAGATCCGTACAACGATTTCCGGCCTTCTCCGGGTCGAATTACCACCCTGCATGTTCCCGGTGGGCATGGGGTCCGCGTCGACACCCACATCTATTCGGGTTATGTTATTCCTCCGCATTACGATTCCATGATTGCCAAGTTAATCACCGTGGCCCAAACCCGCGAAGAAGCAATTGCCACCATGGAAAGGGCGCTTTCGGAATTTGTTGTTGAAGGCATCAAAACGACCATTCCTTTTCATTTGCAAATGCTCAAAGACCCCAATTTTATTGCAGGTCAATTCAATACCCAGTACCTGAATACATGGAAAATGCAATAGAATCCAGGGGTCCGGTCCAAGTTTTTGCGGAATCAACCCCCAACCCGTCGGTAATTAAATTGATCACCAACCGGCCTTTATTGCCTGGATTTTTATTAGAAGTGGACCGCGAACAAACCAGCGATTTAAGTCCTTTGGCCAAAGGGCTACTGGAATTTCCGTCCTTGATTTCGGTCATGATTTCCAATCATTATGTTTCCTTGACCAAGGTCAGTGAGGAGGAATGGTCGGAATTAATTCCGGTTTTTCGGGATTTTATGATGCATTACCTCCATGCAGGTTTACCGGTGGTCGATGCGGCCTTGTGGTCCGAGGTATCGCATCGGTATACGTTGGATTCATCCTTTGTTGCGTCAACGATTCCTATGGATGAGGGAGCAGCCCCGAACACAGCAAACGCTGCGTTGGAATCTCGAATTGATGAAATTCTTCGAGACTATATACAGCCTGCAGTGGAACAAGATGGTGGGGCCATTCAACTCAAATCCTTTGACCCGGTGACCGGCAAGGTTCGCGTTGTTTTGAGAGGTGCGTGCAATGGTTGCCCATCCTCCTCGTTGACCCTCAAGTCCGGCATCGAAAATTTATTGCGACGTATGGTGCCCGAGGTTCGGGAAGTC
>JBJTSS010000324.1:0-1793 GCA_046079785.1 Bacteroidota bacterium | reverse complement strand
AATTTCAATACACCGCCATGGAATTGGCCTTGCGATACCGGCAGGCATGGACCGAAGGATGGTTGGACCTCGTTTACGGTTGGATTCAATCCAAAAGCTGGTGGGACACCGTGGACTGGCTGGCCCCCAAAGGCTTGGGCTGGTGCATTCTCCACAAAGAAACTCAGGCATCCCGTACGACGGCCTTGGATCAAACTCGTTTAGAATACGTTTTGGCCCTCCTTCATGCGCACCCCAATCTTTGGATGCAACGATCGGCCTTTATTCTCCAATTGGATTTCAAAGAACATACCCGCTTTGATTTATTGTGCAACATGTGTTTGGAAAAAGCAGAGACCAAGGAATTTTTTCTGGCCAAAGCCATGGGATGGGCCCTGCGCCAATACGCCCGCCATGCCCCCATGGAGGTGATGAATTTTGTTCATCAAAACCCTCAACTACCGACGCTCACCTGCAGGGAGGCTCTCAAGCACCTGGCTTGATTCCCGCCACAACGGCAAAGTTGGTAAGGGACAATTCAGCAGCATGGCTTGCCCACCCACCGGGTGTTCAAAAGCCAGGCCGTACGAATGCAACGCTATCGAATAGTCCTTGAGGGCGACCGGATAACCGTATTTGACATCCCCGGCAATGGGATGACCCATGGCCGCCAATTGAGCCCGGATTTGATGCGGACGCCCGGTTAAGGGATGAACCTTGAGCAGGGACTGCCCTCGTAAATGAGCCAAAAGGGTGTAATCGAGCGTGGCTTCTTTGGAGTCCCTGACCTCGTGATCATGGGCTTGTACTCGGTTCTTTTCGTGGTTTTTTTTGAGAAAATGCCGAAGACTGCCTGTTTCACGGTTGACTTTATCTCGAACCAAGGCCAGGTAGGTTTTGCGCACCTGTCTTTCGCGAAACAAACGGTTCATACGCTCCAAGGCTTTGGAGGTCTTGGCAAACAAAACCAACCCCGAAACCGGTCGATCTATCCGATGCACCACCCCCATAAAGGCTTCCCCCTTTTTTTGGTGACGTACCGCCAGGTCTTCCCGAACCAACGAAAAAAGGTCCGGGTCTCCTCCGGGGTCCGGCTGGGTAAGCATACCTGCGGGTTTAAAAACCGCAATGAGGTGATTGTCCTCGAACAAAACGTGCCAATGCATTGTGCGGGTTGTTAGTATTGTTCTGAAGCAGAAGGAAAATCACCCGAACGAACATCCCGGATATAGGACTGGACCGCTTGAGTTACCAGGCCATCCAATTGCAGGTAGCGACGCAAAAAACGAGGCGAAAATTCGCTGTTCAATCCCAACATATCGTGCATCACCAAAACCTGCCCATCCACCCCCGAGCCTGCCCCAATGCCTATGACCGGAATATGAAGGCTGGAGGCCACCTTTTGGGCTAATTGCGAGGGGATTTTTTCGAGGACCAACCCAAAACAACCGGCCGCCTCCAAAGCGCGGGCGTCTTCCAAGAGGCGTTCTGCCTCCTCTTCTTCGCGGGCTCTAACCGAATATGTACCAAACTTGTAAATGGATTGAGGGGTCAAGCCCAAGTGCCCCATCACCGGCACTCCCGCGCTTAGAATTCGGCTTACCGATTCCACGACTTCCCTTCCCCCTTCCAATTTGACCGCATGAGCCCCGGATTCCTTCATGATTCGTATCGTGGACTGCAAAGCTTCCTTGGAATTGCCTTGGTACGAACCAAAAGGCAAATCCACCACCACCAAGGCCCTTTGGACCGCCCTAACCACCGAAGAGGCATGGTAAATCATCTGATCCAGGGTGATGGGAAGGGTGGTTTCG
>JBJTSS010000323.1:0-2163 GCA_046079785.1 Bacteroidota bacterium | reverse complement strand
AATGGAAATTGCGTCGGAGCTTTCCCAGCCCGTGATGTTGGTAAAAAGGATTTTGTGGTAGAAAATGACGGGGCCACGGCTGGACAAAGAGGCCAAAACAGCCGAAGCGATTTTGCCAGGGAAATAAACGGCCAAATAGGCCAAAACAAAAAAGGCAAACGAATTCAGGGCCGTATTCCTCAAATTGAACGGGACATCTTTGGAGGACGATTTAAGGCTTTTACCGGGATTGTAAACCATACGCTCTTTGTCCTCAGGCCCCAAACGGGATTCGTCGGCCCGGTACAAATCGGCATCAACCCGGTCATCGATTCGGGATTTGGACCGCCTACGTTGTTTATCCCTTGAATCCCCGGATGATTTTTTGGAGGAAGAACCAAATCCCAGCATGCTTTCAATTTTTATCAAAAATAACCAAAACTTAGGGATTCATGGGCTCATCGTCCGATTCTTAACATCCGAATTAGTTACATAATTAATATTATGTATAATATAAGAAAGCCAGCAATACATTGCTCATTGCCTTGGTGTTGCAGACCTTTACAGCATCATGACCCTTTCCAATTCTCCCAACTCCCCGTATTCCCAAATATCGTTTTGGGAAAGAGATCGCTACGCCGGTCCTTGGGATTATACCGTCATTGGTGCGGGCGTTACGGGATTGAACGCGGCCCTGGAGTTCAAAATTCAACAACGACGTGCTCGTGTTTTGGTCCTCGAAGCTCGTTCGACCGGAGCGGTCGCTAGTTCAAGAAATGCAGGGTTTCTCTGTTTGGGAAGTCCCTCCGAAATGTGTGCCATGTTGGATGCCCAGGGAGAAGCGGCCTGGCTTCACTGGACAGCGGCCAAATGGGCCGGTATTCAGCGTTTATTGAAGTTGTTGGGTTCCAAGAGTTTACACTATCAACGCGTGAAGGCCTACGAGTTGATGACCCCTTCGGGATACTTCCGTCCCAGTAATTTTGATACCGACCAGGTCGTGGGTCGCCTATCGGCATTGAATCGACTCATGAAGGAAGCCGTAGGACTTGCGCCTCCTTTTTGGTCCCAACGCAAAAAGTCCAGGACATCTCCCCTTCCATGGTCCACCCCGTATTTCGGGGATCCCGTTCCTTTGGATCCATCGCAAGGTTGGGGCGCTCCTGGCCTAAAAGCGATGGCGATGGCATTTGAGGGGCAAGTTCATCCGATGCATGTGTTGGATTCGCTCAAGCGATACGCCCAAAACTTGGGGGTGGTAGTCCTTCAAGGCTCCAAGGTACAAGGCCTGGGTCCCACCGGTTTGGACCTTCAAGAGATCGTTCTGGAAAATCAACCATTGGTCGTACGATCCAAGAATATCATCCTCTGCACCAATGCTTTAACCAAGTCCTTAATAACGAATCCATCGGTTATCCCCCAGAGGGGTCAAATCTTGGTTTCTGCCCCTCTACCCGGGGGTTTGCCCCCAAGGCTGATGGGTAATTTTCACGGGGATTCTGGGTTTCTCTATTTTCGAAACCTAGGCCAGAACCGATTGCTGCTAGGCGGTGCCCGCAATCTTGATTTTCTTGGGGAACAAAACGAACAATGGTCAGAAAACCCAATTTTGACTGAGCATTTAACGCGTTACGCCAACGATGTCTTGGGTCTTTCGCCGGAGGTTTTGTCGTGGGAACAGGCTTGGAGTGGAACCATGGGTTTCACCGCTAGCGGTGTTCCCCATATGCAGGCTTTGGGGCCTGGTCGATGGATGGTCGCTGGAATGAACGGCATGGGGATGGCCCTGGGCCCTGAAATGGGTCGTCGAATGGCCCGCTGGGCGATGATTCCGGGCAAAGTCGATCCCTACAGCGTGGGTATTCTGCCTAGGCCGGTTTAGTGACGCGCGGCCAGCCAACGTTCGGAATCCAAGGCAGCCATGCAGCCCGAACCCGCAGCCGTTACGGCTTGACGATAAATTTTGTCCTGAGCATCGCCGGCTGCAAAGACGCCCTCTAGGTTGGTTCTCGAAGAACCCGGTTCCGTAAGGAGGTATCCCGTTTCGTCCATTTCTAATTGACCTTGAAACAAGGTGGTATTGGGTTGATGGCCTATGGCCACAAAAAAACCTTGAAGGGGTATCTCGGTGATCGTGCCGGCTAGCGAATTCAGAAGGCGAACCCCCTCCACCTGTTCTTTGCC
>JBJTSS010000322.1:0-5693 GCA_046079785.1 Bacteroidota bacterium | reverse complement strand
GTCAGCGCCTTGACGAAGGGCTTTGTGCTGTTGGTCCCACAAGGCGCCGTCACCGCCCCCGTAAATCGGAATGGAGGAAATCGGGCTGTAATAGGATAAACCTTCGATTTGTTGGTCAATCTGCAAGGCCAATTCCCGGGTTGGGGTCAAAATCAAGGCACTGAGGTGGCGCTTTTCCTGGGATATCAAATGATCAATCAAGGGCAAAACAAAAGCCGCCGTCTTTCCTGTACCGGTCTGAGCGCAGGCGATCAAGTCATGCCCGTCCAAAACCAAAGGAATAGCCTGCTCCTGCACAGGGCTCGGCTTTTTGAAACCCATGGCGGCCAAACCATCCAGCACGTCGGGGTGCAGGCCAAACCGATCAAATCCTGATTCTTCGCTCATGTCGAGGCCGAAGGTACGGCCTTCGAGCAGCGAATGCCTTCGTGCTCTTCGGTGAAACGACCAATGCAGGCCCAGCGAACACCGGCGGATTCCAGGACCGCCTCCATTTTGACCGACGCATCGGGATCCACCGCCACCAACAAACCACCGTTGGTTTGGGGATCACAAAGCCATGCAAAATCTTCTCCTTGAACCCCTTGTACTCGATTTTCGACATGCTGCCAATTGCGGTAACATTGATCCGGCAAAATGCGTTGTTGTAAATAATGTTCCAATCCCACCAGCAAGGGGACCCGGTCTGTCCATAAATCCAAACCCAACGGTGGCTCCAGCATTTCGAGTCCATGGCCCAAAAGACCAAAGCCTGTCAAATCGGTCATCGCATGGACTTCGGGCAACAAGGCCAAGGTGGCACCAACCCGGTTCACCACCGATAATTGTTCCAAAAGCCCGTAATAATCGGGGGTGTCCAGGAGTCCTTTGCGAAGAGCGGCGGCCATTATGCCGCTACCCAGGGGTTTGGTCAAGTAAAGAACATCGCCGTCCAGGGCACCACGGTTGGTTTTGAGATGCTCTTCCGCCACCAGCCCTTGGACCGCCAAACCAAAAAATGGCTCCGTGGCGATGATGCTGTGACCTCCGGCCAGGGGAACACCCTCCTCGATGCACAGGTCCTGGGCTCCTCGCATCACCTCGGCTGCGGATGCTAACCCCAAGTCGTCAACCGGCCAAGCCAACAAACCCAAGGCCAGGCAAGGCCGCCCACCCATCGCATAAATATCGCTGAGGGCATTGGCCGCAGCAACCCGTCCAAAATCGTAGGGGTTGTCCACCACGGGGCTAAAAAAATCGGCCGTCGATAACAACAGTTGATTGGTTCCCGGTAAGCGGAGAGCCGCTGCATCATCGGCATGTTCAAAACCAACCAAAACCTGGGGATGGGTGGTTCGTTCCAAGCCTTCCAGCATCGCCTTGAGCTGGGCAGGAGGCATTTTGCAACCACAACCCGAGGCTTTGGTTCTTTGGGTTAATCGCAAAGGTTCCAAGGGTATCGTATCAAGGATTGGTTGGGATGGATTGACCAAAAACACGTTGCGCTGCTTTGGAAAGTAACTCGACCAAGCGCATCCCGGTCGCATCACTTCGCAATTCGACGGCACAATCGGGACAAGGCCTCAACGAAAAAGCATGATCGTAGGTTCGGTCGTAATAGATCAAGGCCGTGCGGGCGGCCTCTTCCAATTGACCTTGTTCCAAGGCTTGAAGGGCCTGTTGGCAATGCTGAGGACCCATCTTGCGTTTTATTTTCAAAAAGGCATCGCGGAGCAGGGTTGGGTCGGCCTGTCCGTAATTCGATAACAAATGGCGAATTCTAAAATCCATGCTGCGATTCAGGCGAAAATACGGTGCGCGGTGCATGGCCAAAAACAATTCATCGGGCAAATGCACCGACCCGATTTGCCGACTTTCACTTTCGACCCAGACCGGACGCTGAGGATCCAGCGCTTCCAAAGCATGGGCCAATAAATTCATAAAATGCTCTTGGCTGGGTTGTGAATGACCGTTAAGATTCCCAAAAGCTGAACCAAGATGCCTCGCCAATCCTTCCAAATCCAGAACCTGATGACCTGCAGAGGCAAGGGTCTGGAGTGCCTCGGTTTTGGCCGAACCGGTACGGCCACCCAGGACCAACCAGCGCCAAGGTTGCCCCCAAAGACCGGGCATGCGACCCCGCCAGGCCTTGTAACCGCCCTCGTATCGCTCCACCGGAAACCCGGCCTGCCGCACCAAGACCTCCATACCCCGGGACCGTTGCCCACCCCGCCAACAATAAACAAGCCAAGGTCTGGCCTCCCCCACCCCGGCGGTTTGGGATAAGGACCGCAAGGATTTCAACAACGTCGGAATCTTGGGGCCTACGTAGAGCCAGGCCAAATCCAAGGCCTCGGCCGCACCCCGTTGTTTGTAACAGAGCCCCACCGCATGCCGCTCGGCATCGGACAACAGAGGGAGCGAATACGCCCCCGGAATGTGCCCAGCAGCGTATTCCGATGGGGATCGAACATCCAGCCAAGCCACCGTCAAACGATTCATGGCCCAAGTTAGGGACAAAAAAAATTTAACCTTGAAAACTTTTTTGGTTTTCAAAGTTTCTATACCTTCGCGCCTTCTTATGTCCCTTGGTCCCCAACATATTCCCCAAATCCGGGAGCTTTTTTTTCGCTACGGACTCAAAAGCATGACCATGGACGAATTGGCCCGTCAGTTGGGCTGTTCCAAAAAAACCATCTACGAGCATTATAGTGACAAAAAAATCCTCGTCCATCAAGTCCTGGGGAGTTTTTTGGAGGAGCACCGGGAGGAAATGGAGGCCCTCGAAAAGAGCAGCCGCAATGCCATTGAAAACCTTATGAACATGGCGTCGATCGGGCTCCAAAAAATGCGGAACCTAACCCCCACCATGCTTTTTGACCTCCAGAAATCCTATCCTGAATTATGGATGGAGCTGGAAAGATACCGGCAGGTCGAAATCGCCGGGATCTTCAAACGGCTACTCGAACGGGGTCAGGCGGAAGGCCTGTTTCGTACGAATCTGGATCCTGATTTGGTGAGCATCATGCACTTGCAGCATACCAATTTGCTCTTGGACCCTCGTGTTTTTAGTCATCTAAACAAACCACTCCCCGTCGTCTTTACGACCATTCAGGATGTCTTCATCCGCGGGATTGCGACCTCCAAAGGCCTACGCGTTTGGAACAAAGCCCTCATCCTTAACCACCTTAACCACCCATGATTCCTTTCCCTATCCGTATCACGTACGCCATCGCCCTCCTAGGCCTCTTCCTAGGATCACCGGCTCAAAGCGAGACCACCCCGCCCCTTCGGACCATGAACCTGAACCAGGCGATTCAATACGGCTTGGATCATCACCACAGCGCCCTGAACGCGGTGGATGATATTGAATCATCCGAAGCACGCATTCGCGAAATAACCTCCATTGGCCTGCCCCAAATTCGGGCCACCTACGGTCTCACAGACAACTTTATAATCCAAAAGGTCATCATACCCGATGGACGTTTATTTAACCCCAACGCACCTCCGGGACCAGTTGCGGTTGAGTTTCAACCCCAATACGGAGGCAATACCAATTTGACCCTGACCCAACTTTTGTTTGACGGGTCTTACCTCGTTGGACTCAAAGCAGCCCAAACCTTTCGTCAAATTGCGGTCAAAAACCGAGAAATGACCGATGCACAAATTTCCGAGAATGTCCAAAAGGCCTATTACGGTGTATTGGTTGGCCAACACCGGAGCGAATTACTCGAAGCCAGTTTGATGCGGTTAGACTCCAGTTTGGGTGAAATGAAAATCATGTTACAGAACGGAATCATTGAGCGACTGGATGTTCAACGCCTTGAATTACAACGCAATCAACTGGCCAACGAAGCCATCAAAATCAAGCAAGTCCGACACCTCGCCATGCAGCTTCTGAAATTTCAAATGGGCTATCCTTTGGGCGATTCGCTAATCTTGAGCGATCGTTTGGAACAAATTCCTTCGTTGATGGCCGAACAGGTTCCACCCGCCTACACCCAAATGGAGGCCTTCAAAGGGAGACCCGAAGCGGCCCTACTCGCCCTGCAAATCAAGGGCAACGAACTGGAAATAAAGAATCTCAAAGCCGGTTACCTACCCTCTGTTGGCCTGCAAGTTCAGCGAGGTGCCTTGGCCGGTGCCGGGGAATTCAACAAAGTTCTGGATCCTGGCGGCAATTGGTTTGCCTACGGATCGGTGGGCATTGGCATCAATTGGTACGTTTTTGATTCCTTTAACAAAAAATACAAGATCCAACAAAAACGTATCGAAAAAATCAAAAACGAGCGGGTTCTCATGAACTTTCTTCAAGCTTCTGCCCTGCAGCAAGACCAAGCCCGCACCGCCATCCAAAACGCCTTAGCGTCTTTGCGTCAACAAAACGATAACCGGGAACTCAGCCTCCAAATTCTGCAAACAACCCGTATCAAATACCGCGAAGGAGTCGGCTCTAACCTGGAAGTCATCCAAGCCGAGGCCGGCTACCGCGAAGCGCAGGCAGCCTATTTCAACAGTCTTTACGAATACTATATCGCCAAGGTTGATTACCTCAAAGCCAGCGGCAAACTAACCGGCAACAACGAATAAAAACTTACTCCCTACCATCATGAAATTTATGTTTCCAGCCTTCACCCACCGTCCCTTCCTGGGCTTATTCCTGGGACTCACGTCCGCCTTGGTCATCGCTTGCGGTGGCCAAGAATCCAAGGACCCCGCCACACGCCTCAAAGAACTCCAAGCGGAACAAGCCCGGATTGGTGCTGAAATTCAAAAGCTTCAGCAAGAACTCCGCAAAGGCGGTTCCAAATCTCCTGAATCGGCGGCATCGAAGGTCAAAACCAAATTGGTTCAAGCCCTAACCCTCGAAGAGGGCCCATTCCGCACCTGGGTTGAAGTTCAGGGAACCGTGGATGCCCGTCAAAGCATCGAGGTCACGGCCGAAGGCATGGGTGTTGTTCGTAACATCAAAGTAAAAGAAGGGCAAAAAGTCACCAAAGGCCAAGTTCTGGCCGAATTGGATCAAACAGTGCTCCTCCAAAGCATCGAAGAAATCAAAGGGCAATTGGATTTTGCTCAACAGTTGTACACCAAACAAGCCAATCTTTGGAAACAGAATATCGGCTCCGAAGTCCAATACCTTGGTGCCAAAAACCAGAAGGAAAGCCTGGAAAGACGTTTAGCCACGGTGCAATCCCAACTGGATATGACCCGCATCAAAGCACCCGTCAGCGGGACGGTGGACCAGGTTTATCTCAAACTAGGCCAATCAACGGCCATGGGCATGCCGGCCGTTCGGGTTGTCAATTTTGATGACCTGCGCGTCATCACCGATTTATCCGAAAGCTATGTAAGCCGAGTGCGCGAAGGGGCTACCGTGGACCTCGAATTCAAAGACCTCAACGCGAGTGCCCAGGGCCGCATTGCCTACGTTGCACGTTCGATTAGTGCCCTTAACCGCACTTTCCGAGCCGAGGTACCCTTGAACAACCGCAACGGTTTGTACCGCCCCAACATGATTGTCGGGATGAAAATCAACGACTACAACAGCAATAAAGCCATCAAAATCCCTGTTAACCTTTTGCAAAACTCCGAAGAAGGTCCTTTTGTGATGATTGCCCAAGGAGAAGGCGCTAGCCTCAAGGCAACCCGTGTTTCGGTTACGGTGGGTCGCTCCAACGGAATAGAAACCGAAATCCTCCAAGGCCTGAAAG